>NZ_JASCPP010000002.1:0-180606 GCF_029959745.1 Pseudomonas sp. PS01298
GCGTTGGGCTGCGAAGCGGCCACAAGACCCGGCACCTCGGTGCGCCAGGTTGAACCCGGTCGCTTGCAATAGGGGCTGCTTCGCAGCCCAACGCGGGGCAAGCCCGCTCGCCACAACAAGCTTGCTAGCCTCAATAAGCCTGCTAGCCACAAAGAGGCTGCTCACCCCAAAGAGCCCACTTGCCACAAAGAGGCTGCTCAACCCAAAGAACCCACTTGCCACAAAGAGGCTGCTCGCCACAAATACAGTGTTCGCCTAGAGTCTTCGCACAGTGTCTTTCCAACAACAATAAAAGGACGCACCACCATGAAAGCATTCAAACGCACGCTGCTCGCCACTGCCCTGGCCTTGCTCGCCCTGCCGGTAATGGCTGATCCTGCGCACCCGAAGATCGGTTTCTCCATCGACGACCTGCGCCTGGAACGCTGGTCGCGAGACCGCGATTACTTCGTCGCGGCGGCAGAAAAACTCGATGCCAAGGTCTTCGTGCAGTCCGCCGATGCCAACGAGCAGAAGCAGATTTCCCAGATCGAAAACCTGATCTCACGCGGCGTCGACGTGATCGTGATCGTGCCGTTCAACGCCACCGTGCTCACCAACGCCGTCGCCGAAGCCAAGAAGGCCGGGATCAAGGTGGTGTCCTATGACCGCCTGATCCTCAATGCCGATATCGACGCCTACATCTCCTTCGATAACGAAAAGGTCGGCGAGATGCAGGCCAACGGTGTGCTGCAAGCGGCGCCCAAGGGCAACTACTTCCTGCTCGGCGGCGCGCCCACCGACAACAACGCCAAAGTACTGCGCGAAGGCCAGATGAAAGTGCTGCAGCCGGCCATCGACAAGGGCGATATCAAGATTGTCGGCCAGCAGTGGGTCAAGGAGTGGAACCCTACCGAAGCCCTGGGCATCGTCGAAAACGCCCTGACCCGGAACAACAACAAGATCGACGCCATCGTCGCCTCCAACGACGCCACCGCCGGCGGTGCGATCCAGGCGCTGGCGGCGCAGAAGCTCGCAGGCAAGGTGCCGATCTCCGGCCAGGACGCCGACCTCGCCGCCGTCAAGCGTGTGATCGACGGCACCCAGACCATGACCGTGTACAAACCACTCAAGTTGATCGCCACCGAAGCCGCCAAGCTGTCGGTGCAACTGGCGCGCAATGAGAAGCCGTCCTATAGCTCGCAGTACGACAACGGCAGCAAGCAGGTCGACACCATCCTGCTGACCCCGACACCGCTGACCAAGGCCAATATCGACCTGCTGGAGAAGGACGGTTTCTATACCAAAGAGCAGATTGGCGGGCTGTGACCGCCATGGCTGACTACCTGCTGCAAATGAACGGCATCGTCAAAAGCTTTGGCGGTGTCAACGCGCTCAACGGCATCGATATCAAGGTGCGGCCGGGGGAATGTGTCGGCCTGTGCGGTGAGAACGGCGCCGGCAAATCCACCTTGATGAAGGTGCTGTCGGCGGTCTATCCGTATGGCACCTGGGAGGGAGAAATTCTTTGGGACGGACAGCCGCTCAAAGCCCAGTCCATCAGTGAAACCGAGGCCGCCGGTATCGTCATCATTCACCAGGAGCTGACGCTGGTGCCCGACCTGTCGGTGGCCGAGAACATCTTCATGGGCCACGAACTGACCCTGCCCGGCGGGCGCATGAACTACCCGGCGATGATCCATCGCGCCGAACAGTTGATGCGCGAACTCAAGGTCCCGGACATGAACGTGGCGCTGCCGGTGTCGCAGTACGGCGGCGGTTACCAGCAGCTGGTGGAAATCGCCAAGGCCCTGAACAAGCAGGCGCGCCTGCTGATTCTCGACGAGCCCTCCTCGGCCCTGACCCGCTCGGAAATCGAGGTGCTGCTCGACATCATCCGTGACCTCAAGGCCAAGGGCGTGGCCTGCGTGTACATCTCGCACAAGCTCGATGAAGTGGCGGCGGTGTGCGACACCGTCTCGGTGATCCGCGACGGCAAGCACATCGCGACCACGGCCATGGCCGACATGGATATCCCGCGGATCATCACGCAGATGGTCGGGCGGGAAATGAGCAACCTCTACCCCACCCAACCCCATGACATCGGCGAGGTGGTTTTCGAGGCGCGCAATGTCACCTGTTACGACGTCGACAACCCCAGGCGTAAACGCGTCGACGATATTTCATTCAGCCTCAGGCGCGGGGAAATCCTCGGCATTGCCGGGCTGGTCGGTGCCGGGCGCACGGAACTGGTGTCGGCACTGTTCGGTGCCTACCCCGGTCGCTACAGCGGCGAGGTGTGGCTGGACGGCCAGGTGATCGACACCCGCACGCCGCTCAAATCCATCCGCGCCGGGCTGTGCATGGTGCCCGAGGACCGCAAGCGCCAAGGCATCATCCCGGACCTGGGCGTCGGCCAGAACATCACCCTGGCCGTACTCGACACCTACGCGCACATGACCCGCATCGACGCCGAGGCCGAACTGGGCAGCATCGATCAGCAAATCACACGCATGCACCTGAAGACGTCCAGCCCGTTTTTGCCGATCACCAGCCTGTCCGGTGGCAATCAGCAAAAAGCCGTGCTGGCGAAAATGCTGATGACCCAGCCCAAGGTGCTGATCCTCGACGAGCCCACGCGCGGCGTGGATGTGGGCGCCAAGTACGAGATCTACAAGCTGATGGGCGCCCTGGCGGCCGAAGGGGTGTCGATCATCATGGTCTCCTCGGAGCTGGCCGAAGTGCTCGGCGTGTCCAACCGCGTGCTGGTGATCGGCGACGGCCAGTTGCGCGGCGATTTCATCAACCAGGGGCTCACCCAGGAACAGGTGCTCGCCGCGGCGCTCAGCCAACACAATAATAACGATCGGAAAACCGCGTAGATGAATCAGGTCAAACAGCTGTTTACCCGCTACAAAATGCTCGCACTGGTGATCGCCGTGGCGTTCATCTGGCTGTTTTTCACCTGGCAGACCGAGGGCGGTTTCCTCACCCCGCGCAACCTCTCCAACCTGCTGCGCCAGATGGCGATCACCGGGATCCTGGCCTGCGGCATGGTGCTGGTGATCATCAGCGGCGAGATCGATTTGTCGGTGGGTTCGCTGCTGGGATTACTGGGCGGGCTCGCGGCGATACTGGACGTGGTCTATCACGTGCCGCTGCTGGCCAACCTCAGCCTGGTGGCGCTGTGCGGGTTGATGATCGGATTGGCCAACGGCTACATGACCGCTTACCTGCGCATCCCCTCGTTTATCGTCGGCCTGGGGGGCATGCTGGCGTTTCGCGGGATTCTGCTGGGGATCACCGGCGGCACCACCATCGCGCCGGTGTCGCCGTCGTTGGTGTATATCGGCCAGGGTTACCTGCCGCACGCGGTGGGCGTGGGGCTCGGCGTGTTGCTGTTTGCGCTGACGCTGTTCCTCACCTGGAAACAACGGCGCAACCGCGCACTGCATGGCCTGGCGGCGCACTCGCGGGTGCGCGACGTGCTGCGGGTAGTGCTGATCGGCGCGGTGCTGGCAGGGTTCGTCACCACCCTCAACAGCTACGACGGCATCCCGGTGCCGGTGCTGTTGCTGCTGGTGCTGCTCGGCGTGTTCAGCTATGTCACCAGCCAGACCGTGTTCGGCCGCCGCGTGTATGCGGTGGGCAGCAATATGGAAGCAACGCGCCTGTCGGGCATCAACGTGCAGGCGGTCAAACTGTGGATTTTCGGCATCATGGGCGTGATGTGCGCCTTCGCCGGCCTGGTCAACACGGCCCGCCTCGCCGCCGGCTCACCCTCGGCGGGCAGCATGGGCGAACTGGATGCCATTGCCGCGTGCTTTATCGGCGGCACGTCCATGCGCGGCGGCTCGGGCACGGTGTATGGCGCGTTGCTCGGGGCGTTGGTGATTACCAGCCTGGATAACGGCATGTCGATGCTGGACGTGGACAGTTACTGGCAGATGATTGTGAAAGGCAGCATTCTGGTGCTGGCGGTGTGGGTGGATGTGAGTACACGGGCGGGGCGGCGCTGAACGCAAGCAAACATGTGCAAGCGGGCTTGCCTGCGATAGCGGTCTATCAGTGACAAATGTCCTGACTGACCCTGCGCTATCGCGGGCAAGCCCGCTCTCACAAGTGGTCCTGCGGTGTTCTAACCGTTGTTACTTGGAGACCGGCATCGCAAACTCCGCGCCCTGCTCGATGCTCTCCGACCAGCGCTGCATGATCGACTTCTGCTTGGTGTAGAAGCGCACACCTTCAGTGCCATAGGCATGCATGTCGCCAAACAAGCTCTTCTTCCAGCCACCAAAGCCGTGCCAGGCCATCGGTACCGGGATCGGTACGTTGATGCCAACCATGCCCACTTCGATGCGCCGCGCGAACTCGCGGGCAATGTTGCCGTCGCGGGTGAAGCAGCTCACGCCGTTGCCGAACTCGTGGTCGTTGACCAGCTTGATCGCCTCGCCGAAGTCACTCACGCGCACGCAGGCCAGCACCGGGCCGAAGATTTCTTCGCGGTAGATGCTCATCTCTTTGGTCACGTGATCGAACAGGGTCGCGCCGAGCCAGAAGCCATTTTCCAACCCCGCTTCGGTCGGCACATAGTCACGGCCGTCGAGCAGCAGTTGCGCGCCAGCCTTCACACCTTGTTCGATGTAGCCGCTGATGCGCTCAAGGGCGGCACGCGACACGATCGGGCCCATTTCGGCCTTGAGGTCGCGGCCATCGGTGATGCGCAGTTGCTTGGCGCGTTCGGTCAGGGCAGCGATGACTTTGTCACCGACATCGCCGACCAGCACCGCCACCGAAATCGCCATGCAGCGCTCGCCGGCACTGCCGTAGGCGGCGCCCATCAGCGCGTCGACGGTTTTCTCGATGTCCGCGTCGGGCATCACCACCATGTGGTTTTTCGCGCCGCCCAGGCCTTGCACGCGCTTGCCGTTGCGCGCGCCGGTTTCATAGATGTACTGCGCAATCGGTGTCGATCCGACAAAGCTCACAGCCTTGACGTCCGGGTGTTCGATCAGCGCGTCCACCGATTCCTTGTCGCCCTGCACCACATTGAATACGCCCTTCGGCAAGCCGGCTTCATGCAGCAGCTCGGCCATGAACAGCGAAGCGCTAGGGTCAGTCGGGCTCGGCTTGAGGATGAACGTGTTGCCCGCCGCGATGGCGATCGGGTACATCCACATCGGTACCATCACCGGGAAGTTGAACGGCGTGACGCCGGCCACCACGCCCAGCGGCTGGCGCAGGGTCCAGTTGTCCATGCCCCGCGAGACCTGGTCGGAATGCTCGCCCTTGAGCAGGTTCGGAATGCCGCAGGCGAATTCAAGAATATCGATGCCCCGGTCGACTTCACCCTGGGCGTCGGTGAAGACCTTGCCGTGTTCGGCGACGATGATGCGCGCCAGGTCGTCCTTGCGCTCACGCAGCAGGTGCAGGTATTCGAACAGTACGCGGGCGCGGCGGATTGGCGGGGTGTCGGCCCAACCGGCGAAGGCGGCCTGGGCAGCGGCGACGGCTTCGGACACGGTCTGGCGACTGGCCAGGGCGACGCGGGCGGTCACTTCGCCGGTGGCCGGGTTGTAGACGTCCTGATACCGGTCATCGCGGCTCACGCGCTGATCGTTGATGTAGTGCTCGATTGTTGTAGTCATGGCAATAGATCCCAGGTGGGTGGCGTTGGGACACACGATAGGCTTTCGGTTTGTTCCAAACCAGAGCAGAATCCAGAACTGATTGTCCTTATAAGCGAACAATAAGCGCATGGAAAAATCCGAGATCGAAGGCCTGTGGACCCACATCCACTGGCTGTCAGTGCTGGAAGAACACGGCACCTACACCGCTGCAGCGGCACGGTTGGGGGTGAGCAAATCGGCGGTCAGCCAGCGCATCAGCGACCTGGAAAAAGCCACCGGTACCCGGCTGGTGACGCGCACCACGCGCAGTGTGCGCCTCACCGATGCCGGGTTGTCGCTGACCCGCGAGGTGCGCGGTGCCTACGAACAGATCGCGCGCAGTTTTTCCTCGGTGCGCGACTCGGCCGGAGAAATTCGCGGGCTGGTGCGCCTTACCGCCCCAGTGGCGTTCGCGCGCCAGCAACTGGTGCCGCACTTGTCCGAATTCCTCCAGCGGTATCCGCAGGTGCGCCTCCAGCTGGATGTGTCGGACGCCTTGAGTTCGCTGGCCGCCGAGGGCTACGACCTGGCGGTGCGCCACGGTTTCCAGGTGCCAGAAACCCACGTGGCCTGGAAGCTCTGCGACACCGGCTCGGTGCTGGTCGCCAGTCGCGATTACCTGCAACGCCATGGCGAGCCGCGCGAACCCGGCGACCTCAGCGCCCACAACTGCCTGTTCTACCCACGCGGCAGCGACCAGCCCGCCTGGACCTTCGAACGCGGCAGCAAACACCTCGAGCGCGTCACCGTACCGATCGCCGGCAGCTTCGCCACCAACAACAGCGAAGCGTTGAGGGATGCGGCCCTCAACCACCTGGGCATCGCCCTGCTCCCGGATTTCAGCGCCCATGCCGCGCTCGCCAGCGGCAAGCTGGTGCAAGTGCTCAAGGACTGGACGCTCAAGGGCGCATTTGCCGATGAGATTTACCTGATACGGCCCTATTCGCCCCACGTGCCGAAGTCGGTGAGTGCCTTGGTCGGCTTTTTGAAAGAACGGTTGTCGGGCGGGTTCCGATTCAAGGGCTGAGGTTTGCCTCTTGCCCAACAGAACAAAAAGTCCATAATGGACAAATAAGTTCAATAATCGGAGCACCCATGTCCAGCACACCTCACGTGATCAACCACGCCCAGGCCCGCGAGTTACTTGCTCAGGTGGATGTACTGCAGATCCTGCGTGCGCTGTTTCGCGACCTCGCCGCCGGGCACGCGGTGCAACCGGCGCAACAGTTGGTGGAATTTCCCCACGGCGGCGGTGACTTCATCAACTACCTGGGGGTGCTGGCGCAGGACGGCGTGTATGGGGTCAAGACCTCCCCCTACATCGTGCGTGAACAAGGGCCGCTGGTGACGGCCTGGACGCTGCTGATGTCGATGCAAACCGGCCAGCCGTTGCTGCTGTGCGATGCCGCCGAGCTGACCACCGCGCGCACGGCCGCGACCACGGCGTTGGCGGTGGATGCACTGGCGCCGCCGCAGGCAAAGCGCCTGGCGATCATCGGCAGCGGCAAGGTCGCGCAGGCGCATCTGCACTATGTGAAAGACCTGCGGGACTGGCAGAGCATCAACCTGTTTTCGCCGAGCCTGGCCGGGAAAAAGTCCCAGCTCGAAAGCCTGGACCCGCGGTTGAAGATCGCCTCGACCTGCGATGCAGCATTGGAAGACGCCGACGTGATCCTGCTGTGCACCTCCTCGGCCGGGCCGGTGATCGACCCGGCGCGCCTGGGCAAGCCGGCGTTGATCACCTCCATCAGCACCAACGCCCCGCGCGCCCATGAAGTGCCGCCGCAAAGCCTCAACGACATGCAGGTGTTCTGCGACTATCGCCGTACCACCCCGGGCTCGGCCGGCGAAATGCTGATTGCCGCCGAGCAGCACGGCTGGGACATCGGCTCGGTGATCGGCGACTTGCCAGAGTTGCTCAGCGAGCAGGTGCCGCGCCCATCCTACGACCGTCACGTATTCTTCCGCTCCATCGGCCTGGGCCTGGAAGACATCGCACTGGCTAATGCCCTTTGGAGACAGCTATGAGCCACGCAGACTTCATCATCATCGGCGGCGGCATTGCCGGCGCCTCCACTGGTTTCTGGCTGTCGCCACACGGCAAGGTGATTGTGCTGGAGCGTGAATCCCACCCGGCCTACCATTCCACCGGACGCTCGGCAGCGCTGTATACCGCCGCCTATGGCACCCCGCAGGTGCGCGCGCTGACCCTCGCCAGCCGTGAGTTTTTCGACCACCCACCCAGCGGTTTCTGCGAGCACCCACTGCTGACGCCACGCGGTGAAATGACCGTGGACTTCATCGGCGACCCGGATGAATTGAACGCGCAGTACTTGAGCGCCAAGGCCACCGTGCCGCAGGTCGAGCAACTGAGCGCCGACCTGGCCTGTGCGATGCTGCCGATCCTGCGCCGCGAAAAAGTCCACGGTGCGATTTACGACCCCACCGCCAGCGACATCGACACCGACGCGCTGCACCAGGGCTATTTGCGCGGGATTCGCCGCAATCAGGGCGAAGTGCGCACTGACAGCCACGTCCTCGGTTTGAGCCGCGACAGCGCCGGCCTCTGGCATGTGAATACCCAGGACGCCACCTTCACCGCGCCGATCATCATCAATGCCGCCGGCGCCTGGGCCGATCATATCGGCGGGCTGGCCGGCGCCGCCGCCATTGGCCTGCAACCCAAGCGGCGCTCGGCGTTTATCTTCGCCGGCCCCGAAGGCCAGGACACCCACGCCTGGCCGATGCTGGTGGCCCTCGACGAAGCCTTCTACATGAAGCCCGACGCGGGCATGTTCCTCGGCTCCCCCGCCAACGCCGACCCGGTCGAGGCGCAGGATATCCAGCCCGAAGAGTTGGACATCGCCATGGGCATCTACCAGATCGAAGAAGCCACCACCTTGACCATCCGCCGCCCGACCCGCACCTGGGCCGGGCTGCGCAGCTTTGTCCACGATGGGGATCTGCTGGCGGGCTTCGACTCGCAGGTGCCGGGGCTGTTCTGGGTCGCGGCGCAAGGCGGCTATGGCATCCAGACCTCCCCCGCCATGGGCCAGGCCAGTGCCGCACTGGTGCGCGGTGCGCCGCTGCCGGAGCAACTGACGCGGTTCGGCCTGGACGCTGGTATGCTCTCCCCCGCCCGCCTGGAGCCGCATTGATGAACACCGCCGAACACGACAAGGTCATGCAGAACTTCCGCGCGATTGCCGACGCAATCGCCACGCTGTTCTTTCCCCACGCTGAAGTGGTGCTGCATGACTTGCGCACGCAAAAAGTCGATTACATCGCCAACAACCTGTCCAAACGTGGCATCGGTGATGAGTCGGCGCTGGAGGACATGCTCAGCGATGACGTCAGCGAGGTGAATATCGGCCCCTATGAAAAACTCAATTGGGATGGCCAGAAGATTCGCAGCCTGAGCACCGTGCTGCATGACCATAACGGCCGCCGCCTGGCCGTGCTGTGCATCAACCTGAATATCTCGCTGTTCGAGAATGCCAAGGCGGCGCTGGATCTGTTCCTGTCGCCGAGCAAGTTGATCCCGCAACCGGATTCACTCTTTCGTGATGACTGGCAGGAACGCATCAACACCTTCTTGCACGCCTGGATGCGTGAACGCCAATTGAGCCTGAACCTGCTGACCCGTGACCACAAGCGTGAGCTGGTGCTGGCGCTGCATGCCGAAGGCGCGTTCAAGGGCAAGAGCGCCTCCAACTATGTGGCCAATGTGCTGGGCATGGGGCGGGCGACGGTCTACAAGCACTTGAAGGAATTGAAGGGCTGAAAGCAGCTTTTGTGCACGCGCCCGGCTTGCCGGCGATAGGGTCCTTGCGGTCGCCATCGCCGGCAAGCCGGGCTGCTGCAAGGGTCAATCGCCGTAGATATCAGACTTGAAGTACTGCTGCGAAATCTTCTGGTACTCGCCACTCGCGCGGATGCCATCGATGGCGCTGTTGAGTTGGCTGACCAACTCGGTATTGCCCTTGCGCACCGCGATCCCAGCGCCTTCGCCCACGTATTTCGGGTCCTTGAGTTCCGGGCCGACAAACGCATACCCCTTGCCGCGTGGCATCGACAGGAAATCGCTCAGGGGAATGGTGTCGGCGAAGATCGCGTCCAGTCGCCCGGCCGCCAGGTCCATGTAAATTTCTTCGTTATTGCTGTAGCGCTTGACGGTGATGCCCTTGGGCTCGAACACCTCGGTGGCGTAGCGGTCGGTGGTCGTGGCGCGTTGCACGCCGACCGTCTTGCCCTTGAGGCTGGCGTACTGGTCATCCACCACCGCGCCGTCCTTCATCACCAGGCGCGACGAAGTGAAGTAATACTTGTGGGTGAAATCCACCGACTTCTTGCGGTCTTCATTGATGGTCATGGACGACAGGGCCATGTCGATTTTCTTCACCTTGAGGGAAGGAATCAGACCGTCGAACTCACCTTCGATCCACACGCACTTGACCTTCATCTGCGCGCACAAAGCGTTGCCGATGTCGTAGTCGAAGCCAACGATCTTGCCTTCCTCGGTCTTGGACGCAAACGGCGGGTAAGCGGCCTCGATGCCGATGCGCAGGGTTTTCTCGGCAGCCAGCAAGTGGCTGGAGGCGATCAGGCCAAGGGCCAGGACGGGAATGACGAAGCGTTTCTTCATGGTTGTGTCTCGCAAGTTGTTGTTGGTTTAGGCAAGCGCGAAGAAAAAATCAGACGAAAAAGAGCTTTATTTGTACTTATAATTCCATATTGGACTTTTATGTACATACCGTCAAATCGCCTCGCCACCCTATGACTTTTTTGCACAACGCACCGGTGTTTTTGAGCGTTCATCTCTAGATTTATGCGTGCCTATACTCGGTTCAGCCTCCCGGTGGAACCGAGGGGCCGCAGCATCACAGCCATGTCCCTACAACAATAATCAAGGACACCGACCATGACCCAGCCCTTCCTGGCCGCTCGGGATTTTCTGCTCGCTCACCGTACCGACTACGCCACCGCCGTGCGCGACTTCCGTTGGCCACACCTGGACGCGTTCAACTGGGCCCTGGACTACTTCGATGCGATGGCAGAAGGCAACGCGGCGGATGCGCTGTGGATCGTCGAAGAGGACGGCAGCGAGCAACGCTACAGCTTCCAGCAACTCGCGGCGCGCTCCAACCAGGTGGCCAACCACCTGCGCGCCCTGGGTGTGCGCCGGGGCGAACGCGTGCTGCTGATGCTCGGCAACGATGTCGCGCTGTGGGAAACCATGCTGGCTGCGTTCAAGCTGGGCGCCGTGGTCATCCCCGCCACTGCCCTGCTCAACCCCGATGACCTGAGTGACCGTATCGAGCGCGGCCAGGCGCGCCACCTGGTGGTCGGTGAGGCGCATGTCGGCAAGTTTGACGGCCTCGGCGCTGGCTGCAGCCGCATCTGCGTGGGCGCCGCCCCCACTGGCTGGGTCGCGCACAGCGCCGCCTTCGAATACCCCGAGCAGTTCGAGGCCGAAGGCCGCACCCTGGCCACCGACCCGATGCTGCTGTATTTCACCTCCGGCACCACGTCCAAGCCGAAAATGGTGCTGCACAGCCACCAGAGCTATCCGGTCGGCCACTTGTCGACCATGTACTGGATCGGCCTGCAGCCGGGTGACCTGCACCTCAATATCTCGTCCCCGGGCTGGGCCAAGCATGCCTGGAGCTGCCTGTTCGCGCCATGGAACGCCGGCGCCTGCATCTTTATCCATAACGTCGCGCGTTTCAGCGCGCCGGCCCTGCTCAACACGCTGGAACGTTACCGCGTGACCAGCCTGTGCGCGCCGCCCACCGTGTGGCGCATGCTGATCCAGGAGGACCTGGCCAGCTACAAAAACCGTCTGAACCTGCGTGAACTGGTGGGCGCCGGTGAACCGCTGAACCCGGAGATCATCGAGCAGATCCAGCATGCCTGGGGCCTGCCGTTGCGCGACGGCTTCGGCCAGTCGGAAACCACCGCGCTGGTCGGCAACACCCCAGGGCAATTGCTCAAGCCGGGCTCCATGGGCCGGCCGCTGCCGGGCTACCAGGTGGCGCTGCTCGATGCCGACGGCGTGCCGGGCACCGAGGGCGAAGTCGCCCTGCCCCTGGCGATACGTCCGCTGGGCCTGATGCTGTGCTACGAGGACAGCCCGGAAAAAACCGCTGAGGTGATGCGCGACGGCTACTACCGCACCGGCGATACCGCGCAGATCGACGCCGACGGCTACATCACGTTTGTCGGGCGCGCCGACGACGTGTTCAAGGCGTCCGACTACCGCATCAGCCCCTTCGAACTGGAAAGCGCGCTGATCGAGCACCCGGCGGTGATGGAAGTCGCCGTGGTACCCAGCCCGGACCCGCTGCGCCTGGCGGTGCCAAAGGCCTTCCTGATCCTCGCCCACGACGCCCCCGGCAGCGCCGAGTTGGCGCAGCACATCCTCGCCTTCGCCCGCGAACACCTGGCGCCGTACAAGCGCGTGCGGCGGATCGAGTTTGTCAGCGAATTGCCCAAGACCATCTCCGGCAAGATTCGCCGGGTAGAGTTGCGCCAGATGGAAGTGCTGCGACGCCAGAGTGAAACGCGGGGTGAGCAGGAGCACTTCGAGGAGGACTTTGTGCGGCCGACGGTGGAGTCGTAGTCTATTCCTGTTGATTACTTGCCTGATCCTCCGATTTATCGACCATCGGATACCTGGCCCCTTGCGCGGTGGTCTAGAGTTCGACAATGAGCGGCCATCCCAAAAAGGCCGCCACTACCGTCGATCAGCAGGTGAATCATGGAATTGCGAATCAACCAGAAGACCTATCAGGTCGATGCCGACGCGGACACCCCCTTGCTGTGGGTGATTCGCGATGACCTGGGGCTGACCGGCACCAAGTACGGCTGCGGCCTGGCGCAATGCGGCGCCTGTTCGGTGTTGGTGGACGGCAATGTCGTGCGCAGTTGCGTCACGCCGGTGGCTGGGGTGGTAGGCCGTGAGGTCACCACCATCGAAGCAATCGAGGACGATGAAGTGGGCAAGCGCGTGGTCGCCACCTGGGTCGAGTATCAGGTCGCGCAATGCGGTTATTGCCAGTCCGGGCAGGTGGTGGCAGCCACCGCGCTGCTCAAGCACACCCCCGCCCCCAGCGATGCGCAGATCGAAGCAGCGATGATCAACCTGTGCCGCTGCGGCACCTACAACGCGATCCACAGCGCCATGCAGGCGCTGGCCAAGCCGGAGAGCGCCTGATGAATACGCGCAATAAAATGCTCGAGCTGCCGCTGGGCGAGCCGGTCAACCTGTCGCGTCGGCACTTTCTGGTGGGCACGGCAGTGGGTGCGCTGGTGATCGGCTTTGGCCTGCCGCTGGGCTCGGCCAGGGTGCAAGCGGCCACGCCGGCCGAGCGCGGTACCCAGGTGCCGGCCTTTTTGGAGATTCGCCCGGACGGCAGCGTGCGCCTGCTCAGCCCCTTCATGGAAGGCGGCCAAGGCACTCACACCGCCATGGCGCAGATTGTTGGCGAAGAACTCGACGCCGACCCCGCCACCTTTATCGTCGAAGCCGCCCCGCCTGGCGACGCCTACGTGGTGATGGAAAACGGCATGCGCATCACCGGCGGCAGTATGTCGGTGCGCATGAGCTACCCGACCATGCGCCGCCTGGGCGCCCTCGCCCGCGCCATGCTGCTGCAGGCCGGCGCCCAGCAGTTGGGCGTGCCGGTCGCCGAACTGACTACCCAACCCGGTCGCGTGGTGCACAGCGCGTCCGGGCGCTCACTGGGCTACGGCGAGCTGGCTGGCCGCGCGCTGGACATGCCGGTGCCAGACCCCGCCAGCATCACTCTGCGCGATCCGAGCCAGTTCCGCTGGATCGGCAAGCCGGTGAAACGCCTGGATGCCTACGACAAATCCACCGGCAAGGCGCAGTACAGCATCGACTTGAAGGTCGACGGCATGCTTCACGCCGCCGTGCAGCACGCGCCGCGCCTGGGCATGACCGTCGGCAGCCTGCGCAACCAGGCGCAGGTCGAAGGAATGAAAGGCGTGCACTCCGTCCACACGCTGCCCGGCGCGGTGGCAGTGGTGGCCGAACGTTGGTGGCACGCCAAGCGCGCAGTCGAGGCGATCCAGGTCGATTGGCAGGAAGCTGCCGCCGATTCGAGCCTGCGCGTGATGCCGGCGGATTTTTCCAGCGACAAGCACCGTGACTTTCTCGCCACGCAGCAAGGCCCGTCGCGCGATGACGAGAACGAAGGCGACGTGGCCGCCGCACTCGCCAATGCCAAGACCCACGTCGAGGCCACCTATCACAACCAGTACGTCAACCATGCCCAGCTGGAGCCGCCGTCCGCCCTGGCGCGCTTCAACGCCGATGGTTCACTGGAGGTCTGGCTGCCCAACCAGGCGCCGGATATGTTTCGCGCCGACATCGCCAAGCGCACCGGCCTCGACCTTGCGCAGATCACCCTGCACTCGCCGCTGCTGGGCGGGTTTTTCGGCCGGCATTTCCTGTATGAATCGGCCAACCCTTACCCGCAGGCCATCACTTTGGCCAAGGCGGTCGGTCGTCCAGTCAAGCTGATCTGGAGCCGCGAGGAAGAATTCCTGCGCGATGTGTTGCGCCCGGTCGCGGTGGTCAAGTTCCGCGCGGCGCTGGATGACCAAGGCCTACCGCTGGCGCTCGAGGCGGTAAGCGCCACCGAGGGCCCGACCGAAGGCCTGGCCGGCAAACAGGGTGACAAGATCGACCCTACCGCGTTGGAAGGGCTGTCGGGCAAGGCCTATGCGATTCCCAACAAGCGCATCGCGCAGATCTACGTGAAAGGCCCGGTGATGCTGGGCTATTGGCGTTCGGTGGGCAATTCGCTGAATGACTTTTTCTATGAAGCATTCCTCGATGAACTGGCGGACAAGGGCGGTCACGACCCGTACGAATTACGCCTGCACCTGCTGCGTGACAACCCGCGGCTGACCACGTTGCTGCAGGCGGTGGGCGAGCTGTCCGGTGGCTGGAAGCGCGGCCCCTACACCGCCGAAGATGGCACCCGGCGCGCACGTGGCGTGGCCATGGCCTCGCCGTTCGGCTCGCATGCGGCGGTGGTCGCCGAAGTGTCGATCGACCAAGGCCAGGTCAAGGTGCACCACATCTGGGAAGCCATCGACCCCGGCAGCATCGTCAACCCGGCGATCATCGAGGCGCAAGTCAATGGCGCGGTGGCCCTGGGCTTGTCGCAGACCCTGCTGGAGGAAGCGGTGTACGTGGACGGCAAGCCGCGGGCGCGCAACTACGACCTGTACCCGATCCTGCCGCCGTCGCGGATGGCGCAAGTGCATGTACGGATTGTCGAGAGCGGCGAAAAGATGGGCGGTATCGGCGAACCCCCGTTGCCGGCAGTAGCGCCCGCCGTGGCCAATGCGGTCGCACATTTGACTGGCCAGCGCATCCGCAGCCTGCCCTTGAGCCGCTATACCTTCAGTTGATCGACAAGGACCGCGCATGAACAACCCTCGCTTCGCAAGAACCGCAGGCTGGCTGTTGCTGGCCTGCCTGGTCGCAGCCGGCGTGCTGGCCTGGTACGTCACCCGCCAGCCCGCGACGCCCTTCGCACAGGAGTCGGCCGCCAGCGCCGACCCTGCGCTGGTCAGCCGCGGCGAGTACGTCGCGCGCCTCAGCGACTGCGTGGCCTGCCACAGCCTGGCGGGCAAGGCGCCTTTCTCCGGCGGCCTGGAAATGGCCACGCCGCTGGGCAACATCCACGCCACCAACATCACGCCTGACCGCGACGCCGGCATCGGCACCTACAGCCTGGCCGACTTCGACCGCGCGGTGCGCCACGGCGTGGCGCCGGGTGGCAAACGCCTATACCCGGCCATGCCCTACCCTTCGTATGCCAAGCTCAGTGACGATGACATCCGCGCGCTGTATGCGTTTTTCATGCACGGCGTGCAACCGGACAAACAGGCGAATATCCCCAGCGACATCCCCTGGCCGCTCAACCTGCGCTGGCCCATCGCGTTGTGGAATGGCGTGTTCGCGCCCACCGCGCCTTATGCGGCCAAGCCCAATCAAGATGCGGTGTGGAACCGCGGCGCCTACATCGTCCAGGGCCCGGGCCATTGCGGCAGTTGCCACACGCCACGCGGCCTGGCTTTCAACGAGAAGGCCCTGGACGAGTCCGGCGCGCCGTACCTCGCCGGTGGCCTGCTCGATGGCTGGTACGCCCCGAGCCTGCGCCAGGATCCCAACACCGGCCTGGGCCGCTGGAGCGAGGCGCACATCGTGCAATTCCTCAAGACCGGGCGCAATCAGCATGCGGTGGTCTATGGCTCGATGACCGAAGCCTTCAACAACTCCACGCAGTTCATGGCAGACGACGACCTGGCCGCCATCGCACGGTATCTCAAGTCACTGCCCGGCGACCCGCAGCGCGACGGCCCCCCGTGGCAATACGTGGCCGCTGATACCCGCCAGGACATTCCCGGCGCCCACACCTACGCGACCCGCTGCGCCGCCTGTCATGGCTCGGACGGCAAAGGCCAGCCCGAGTGGATGCCGCCGCTGGCCGGCGCCACCTCCGCCCTCGCCAAGGAAAACGCCTCGGCGATCAACATCACCCTCAACGGCTCGCAACGCATCGTCGCCGCCGGCGTACCGGATGCCTACCGCATGCCGGCCTTCCGCGAGCAATTGTCCGATACGCAAATCGCTGAGGTGCTGACGTATGTGCGCAGCACGTGGGGCAACCACGCTGACGCAGTCGACGCCAAGGCCGTCGGCAAACTGCGCGGGCATACCGATCCGGCCAGTGCCAGTCCGATAATTTTGCAAATGCGCTAACCCAACTCGCGCTTGAGCTGCTCGCGATCCAGCGCACCGTCCCAACGAGCAATGAACAACGTGGCGACACCGTTGCCGATCACATTGATCAGCGCGCCGCCTTCGGAAATAAACCGGTAGACGCCCAGCACCAATACCAGGCCCGCTGCCGGTATCACGTCGATGGAGCCAAGGGTCGCGGCCAAAGTGATAAATGCCCCGCCGGTCACGCTGGCGGCCCCTTTGGAGGTCAGCAGCAGGATCAGCAGCAACGTCACCTGGTGATACAGCGACACGTCGATATCCAGCGCCTGGGCAATGAAGATCGCCAGTACCGTCATGTTGATGCAGCTACCGTCCAGGTTGAAGCAGTAACCTGACGGCACCACCAGGCCGACGGTGGACTTCTCACAGCCGAGTTTTTCCAGCTTGCCCATCAAGCGCGGCAACGCCGATTCGGACGATGACGTGCCCAGCACCAGCACCAGTTCTTCGCGGATGTACTTGAGGAATTTCCACAAGCTGAAACCGGCCAGCCGCGCCACCAGGTTCAACACCACGAACACGAAGACCAACCCGGTAAGGTAGTAGCACACCAGCAGGTTCACGTAGGCACCCAACGATTGCACGCCGTACTTGCCCACCGTGAACGCCATGCCGCCAAAGGCACCCAACGGCGCCAGGTACATGACGATCTTGAGCATGCGAAAAAACGCCTTGGCCACCAGGTCGATGGTGCCGAGCAGCGGCTTGCCCGCCTCTCCCAACAGCTGCAGGCCGAAGGCGAACAGCACGGAGATGAACAGCACCTGGAGGATATCGCCGTCGGTGAATGCACCGAACACCGTGCTCGGCACGATATGTGTGAGGAAGCCGACGACGCTCTGGTCATGGGCGGCCTTGGTGTAGCCGGCGATGGCGGAAGCATCCAGCGTGGCCGGATCAATGTGCATGCCGGCACCCGGCTTGAGCAGGTTGACCCCGATCAAGCCGATTACCAGGGCGAGAGTGGTCAGCACTTCAAAGTAGATGAGTGACTTGAAACCAATCCGTCCGATGCGCTTGAGATCCTGCATGCCGGCGATACCGCTGACTACCGTGCAGAAGATGATCGGCGCAATGAGCATCTTGATCAGCTTGATGAACGTGTCGCCCAGGGGTTTCATCTGCTCGCCGAGGCCTGGGCTGAAGTGTCCGAGGATCACCCCCAGCACGATGGCGGCGATCACCTGCACATACAGATGCTGGTAGAGCGGTTTGCGCTGTGGATGCGGTTCGTCCACAGGTGTGACTGAAGAGCTGATTATTTTTGTCATGGCTCTGCCTTTGGGGGTAGGAAAACGGTGTTGAGGGGTCAGGTCACCACGTTGATCGGCTTGCCGGCGGCGAAAGCCTCGATGTTGGCCGCCAGCACCGCCTTGAGCCGCGCAACGCTGCTTTGGCTGGCCCAGGCGACATGGGGCGT
This sequence comes from Pseudomonas sp. PS01298, assembly GCF_029959745.1. NCBI lineage: Bacteria > Pseudomonadati > Pseudomonadota > Gammaproteobacteria > Pseudomonadales > Pseudomonadaceae > Pseudomonas > Pseudomonas sp. PS01298. The sequence goes on from NZ_JASCPP010000002.1 coordinate 17,897, forward strand.
GACCAGCAAGTTGGGGTGTTCGCAGTGCAGCAACGGGTGGTCGGCCTGCGGCGGCTCCACGTGCAGCACGTCCAGCGCGGCGCCGCCCAGCTGGCCGCTGGCTAACCCGTCGAGCACCGCGTTTTCATCCACCAGTGGGCCGCGCGCGGTGTTGATGAGCAGTGCGCCGGGCTTCATCCGTGCGATCTCGGCGGCGCCGATCAGGTATCGCGTGTGCGGCGTCAACGGGCAATGCAAGGTCAGCGCATCCGCCTGGGCCAACACCGTGTCGAACGCGGTGTAGCCGTCCCTCACTCGCTGCGCGCCACGGTGTTCGGCAAACAGCACGTGGATGTCCAGGGCCTTGGCCAGTCGCGCCACACGGCTGCCGATATCGCCACGCCCGACGATGCCCAGGGTCGAACCCTGCAGGTCCTGGATCGGCGCGCCATGCACGCAAAAGTGCGATGACAGCGACCATTGGCTCAACGAGGCCGAGCGATACGCCATTAGGTGACGACGCAACGCGAAGAGCGAACCAATCACCGCTTCGGCGACACTCACCGCGCTGTAAGCGGGCACATTGCACACGGTCACACCGTGGTCGCGGCAGGCAGCAATGTCGATGCAGTCGTAGCCGGTCGCGGCTACACAGATCAACTTCAAGCGCGGCAGTTGCCCAAGGCTCGTACGATCAATGCGCACCTTGTTGGTAATCGCCACGTCAGCCTCGGCCAATGCCTGCTGCACCTGCTCGTGGGTGGTTTTTTCACGCTCCGTCCAGGCGCTGGCCTGGGCCGGACGCACCAAGGGGGACGGCAGGCTGGCGGCGTCGAGAAAGACGATATTCATGCCGCCACCTGCTCGGAAATTTCAATCAGGTTCAGGTCCGGGTCACGTACATACACCGAGCGGATCGGGCCCGTTGCGCCGGTGCGAAGCACCGGACCTTCGAGAACAGGCCAGGCCTGGGCGTCGAGATGGGCGATCACCTCATCCAACGGGAGGCTGGCGATAAAGCACAGGTCCAGCGCGCCCGGCACCGGCAGATGCGCCTTGGGCTCGAACTCATGCCCGCGCTCGTGCACGTTGATTTTCTGGTTTGCGAAGCGAAACGCGATGCGTCCGCTGCCAAAGGTCTCCAGGCGCATGCCCATGACGCGCAGGTAAAAGTCTTTGCAGGCGCTCAGGTCGAGGGTGGTGAGTACCAGGTGGTCGAGATGATCAATCATTGCGGGCGCTCCAGTTCGGCATTGGCCACCTGCTTGCTCAGGCTGTGCACATGCGCGGGGATGGGATGCAGGTCCAGGCGTTTGCCGGCCTTGAGGATCTGGCTGGGAAGGTCATGGCCAACCAGGTCGGGCAGTTGCGCGGCGGCGGCGAGCACGCGGTCCAGCTGAACACCGGTGTCGTAGCCCATCAGATCGAGCATGTGCACCAGGTCTTCCATGCACACGTTGCCGCTGGCGCCGGGTGCATACGGGCAACCACCGAGGCCGCCCAGAGAGGCATCGAAACGCTCGATCCCCGCCTGCAGCGCCGCCAGGGTATTGGCCAGAGCCATGCCTCGGGTGTTGTGAAAATGCAGGGTCAGCTGCAGCTCGGGAAAGCGCTCGCGCACCTGCCGCGACAAGGCCTCCACCTGTGTGGGATAGGCCATGCCGGTGGTGTCGCACAGGGTGATGCCGCGCACGCCCAGTTCGGCAAAGCGCGCGACCCAACCCAACACATCGTCGGTGGGCACCTCGCCCTGCATCGGGCAGCCGAATACCGTGGACAGCGACACATTCACCGCCACCGGTCCCTGGCCGATCACGCCGACCACCTCCTGGAGCTGGGCGAATGACTGTTCGCGGGTCATGCGCAGGTTGGAACGGTTGTGCGGCTCGCTGACGGACATCACCAGGTTGGCTTCGTCGATGCCGCAGCCCAGCGCACGCTCGGCCCCGCGCACGTTCGGCACCAGCACCGTGTATTCGACGCCGGGCTGGCGCCGAATCCCGGCCATTACCGCCTCGGCATCGCGCAACGCCGCAATGGCCTTTGGCGAAGTGAACGAGGTGACTTCTATCTTCGCGTAGCCGCACGCACTGAGCGCGTCGATCAAGGCGATTTTGCGCTCGGTGTCGATAAAGGTCTTTTCATTCTGGAAGCCGTCACGGGTCGCGACTTCCTGCAGGTACAGGCGTTTCATGAGGTTGCTCCTGGTGTCAGATCAGGCCGCGAGCCCGCCAGGCTTCGCGGGTCGGTGCGTCGATGCCGATGCGTGCAAGCACCGCGTCGGTGTGTTGCCCCAGGGCCGGCGCGCGCGAGTGCACGCGACCGGGGGTGGCCATCAACTTGGGCACGATGCCGGGCAAGGTGACAGGCGTACCGTCGTCCAATTGGCTGGCGAGCAGCATGTCGCGCGCCTGGTAATGGGGATCGGCGGCGATGTCGGCGGCGTCGTAGATTTTTCCGCTGGGAATGTTCGCGTCTTTCAGCGCTGCCAGGACGTCGTCGAGGCTGCGCTCGGCGGTCCAGGTGGAGATTGCCGCGTCGATCCGCGCCACATGCCGCACCCGTCCGTCGTTCTGCGCCAGCTCAGGGTCGTCGGCCAGATCGAGGCGCTGGATCTTCTCCATCAGCCGCCGGTAGATGCTGTCGCCATTGCCGGCGATCAACGCATACTTTCCGTCCTTGCAACGGTAGGCGTTGGTCGGTGCGATGCCGGGCAAGCTGCTGCCGGCCGGCTCACGCACGCTGCCGAACACCGAATACTCGGGAATCAGGCTTTCCATCATGTTGAACACCGACTCGTACAACGCCACGTCGACCTGCTGGCCAGCGCCGCCGTGCTGCTCGCGGTGACGCAGCGCCAGCAGCACACCGATCACGCCGTGCAGCGCGGACAGCGAATCGCCAATGGACACGCCAACCCGTACCGGCGTGCGTCCTGGCTCACCGGACAAATGGCGCAGACCACCCATGGCCTCGCCGATCACGCCGAAACCGGGCAGGTCGCGGTACGGTCCGGTCTGGCCGTAACCGGAAACCCGCAGCATCACCAGCCCGGGGTTGATCGCTGACAGTTCATCCCAGCCCAGCCCCCATTTTTCCAGGGTGCCAGGGCGGAAATTTTCAATCAGGATGTCGGCGTCCTGGACCAGGCGCTTGACCACCTCACGCGCTTCGGCCTGGCGCAGATCAAGGGTGACCGACTGTTTGTTGCGCGACTGGGCGGCCCACCACACCGAGGTCCCGTCGTGCAGCAAGCGCCATTTGCGCAGGGGGTCGCCGGTGACCGGCGGTTCGATCTTGATCACTTCGGCGCCGAACTCGGCGAGGATCTTGGCGGCGAAAGGTCCGGCAATCAGTTGGCCCATTTCGACCACCTTGATGCCTTCCAGGGGCAGACTCATGACGGTATCCGTTGTTGTTGGAGGTGATGGCCGGATAATCCGCGCAAAAACACGCCGTGAGAATGTCAAAGATTTCCACTACTCTTTCCAGATTGGAAACACAGAGGTGGATATGTTCAATTTGCTGCAGCTTGATCTGGTGTCCCTGCGCCTGCTGGTATTGGCCGCTAAGACACAAAACCTTACCCAGGCCGCCACCAGTGCTCACATGAGCGTTTCCGCGGCAAGCAAAAGACTGGCCGAACTCGAACGGGTGACCCATTGCAGCCTGTTCACCCGCGTTGCCCGAGGCCTGCAACTGACCCCGGCGGGACGCGGCCTGGCTGAACACGCGCGAACCATCCTCGACGCCGCCGAGCAGATGGCCCATGACGCCACCGACTACGCCAATGGCGTGCGTGGTCATGTTCGGCTGTTTGCCAACACGTCGGCGGTGATCCAGTTTTTACCGCAGGATCTCGCGGCTTTTCTCGCGGCCAACCCGCAGGTGCGCATCGAACTGGAGGAGGTCCTCAGCGACCGCGCGATTCATGCAGTGGAAAAGGGTCAGGCCGAGATCGGCATCTTTGCCGACAACGTCGACGCTCCCGGCCTGCACATACACCCCTATCGGCATGATCGGCTGGTGGTACTGGTGCCGCAGGGTCACGTGCTGGCGCAGCGTGCAAGCGTTGCCCTGGCCGAGACGCTGGACTTCGATTACGTCGCGTTGAATCAAGGCAGTTCGCTGTTGCGGCGTATCAATGATGCCGCCGCCAGCACCGGCAAACGCCTGAAGGTGCGCATTCAAGTCAGCAGTTTCGATGGCATCTGCCGCATGATCGAGGCGGGATTGGGGATCGGCATCCTGCCGCTGGGCTCGGTGCACCCGGGGTTACTTGAGACGAAGCTGCGCGCGATCCCGCTGGAGGGCCAATGGGCGTCGCGCACCTTGTACGTAGGGGTGGCGGATACGTCGCGCCTTTCGCCCGAGGCCGCCAACCTGTTCAGCTACCTGAGCAACCTGGAGGGATAGCCGGCTATCCCTGGCCTGCCGGGCTTACTGACTGTCCTTGGCCTTGCCCTCCTGCATCTGCACCGAAGATTTGCTGCCGCCAGTGTTGTCCTTGGTGGTGTTGTCGGCGCTGTCGAAGCACCCATGCAGCATGAACACACTGCAAAGGCTCAGGCACATAGTGAGTTTTTTCATGATCATTTTCCGTGGATAAGGTGGGCTGTCACTTATCTGTGTGGAACGAGCGCTGGCGCGTTCAAAAAAACCAAACAGTGCCTGACGAATGGTCACGCCGCGCCCTTGCACTAATTTGAACGTTTTTGCCCCACCATCGATCCATAAAGCAGGACACCCAGACACAGGAACGGCCTGTGTCAGTCCTTGCGCGAGCTACGATCCGCCTGCCCCGACCAGGGCGCCTGAATTTCGCTCGCCGATGACGACCTTGAGGTAAAGGCCATGGCCGCGAACACGTGCAAAACATCGAACCCTCTTGCCTCCCAGGATGCGCTTGCCCGCAATACCGAACTGTTCTACGAGGCAGATCGGCTGGAGCAAGCGGCCTACGCAATCATTGGCACCAGTCTGGCGAATGCCGACGCGTGGCTGCGCTTCAGCGAGGCAAAGCGGGTAGCCGATGCGAAACGCAGTGAGGCGCGCCAGGACCTGATGCGCCTGCGTCGAAGCGGGTTGTAGCCGCACAGCCTACCGACTCCGCGCTTGTCACTCAGACAAGCTTGCAGCGGGCCTTCAGGAAAACACCTGCGGACGCCGCCGTGTCGGCGGCGCAAAGCTCAGCGGCTGCTGGCGGGCCAGTTGCGCCTGGACGTGCGCGACCGCGTCGAGCACGCGCTGTGCCCACTGCTCGTCCTGCGGGTCGACCACTACCACGCGAAAGCCGTGGTCATGGCCTTCACTGCGCACGCCTTCGGAATCGTCGACATGCAGGTCGATGTCGAAGGCCGGTGGAAATTTGGAGGGTGCGTTCGACAGCCCGCGCACGCTGAGCGCACGGTTGTGCAGCACGCTGTTGACCACGCCGTCGACACGAATGCCGTACAGCAACAGCCAACGCCGGATGTAGGACGGGGTCCGCCCGGACGAGGTATAGACCCAGATGCTGCAGCCTTGGCGGCGCAGTTCACGGGTCAGCGAGCGAGTCCCCACGCGCAGCGGTTCGCCCAGCCACCGATGGACACAGGCCGGCAGCCGGCTGTGTTCGACCGCACTGTGGTGAAGCTGGCAGGCCAGCGTGTCGTCGATGTCGAACGAAATGCGGATACGCGGGCGATTGAACAGACGCCGAACGCTGTCGAGCACTGGATACCTCCCCATCACAGACCTCCCCGAGCAGCAGGCACGGGTGTGTCGCCCAGGAAGAACTCCCCGGGATCCGGGGCCTGATCTTCCAGGAATGCCGCGTATTTTTTCTTGATCTTGGGCAATTCGTACAGGGCCTTGACGCCATGCTTGGCGGAGTTACGGATGACCGAGGACGGGTTGAAATAGCCCTCGGCGTTTTCCAGCGTGAGCACGAACGGCGGCAGTCCCGCGCGCATCAGCAGGTAGCTGACAATCAGCGAACCACTGCGGTTATTGCCCTCGATGAACAATTGCGGCTTGCTGAGGATGCGCACGTAGACACCGGCTGCACGCTTCCAGACCGACTCGCTGCGGTACGCGCAATACCAGTTGTACAAGTCCTTGATGCCACCCTCGACATTGTTGAAAAAGTGCTGCTCGGTGGCCGCCAGGTGCTGGGCGTATTCCAGCCGGCGCACCGGGTCCTTGCCGCAGAGCACGGTGGCATTGATCTCCAGCATCAGGTTGAGTTGCTGCAGGTCAAACAGGTCGACGCCGCGAGCGACATAGTCATCAATCAGGGCATAGCCTTCCAGCACATTTTCCAGCACCTCGTCCGTGAACGGATCGCGCGGCTCGGTAAAGTGGCGGCTGAGCTCGGCAAAGCGGCTCTGTACTTTACGCAGAGCGCGTTCGATCGCGGGCAAATCAAGACGACGTGTTGCAGACATTGGCAATCCTGGCAAACGGTGGAAAGGTCGATCAGCTGAACTTGCCGCTGATGTAGTCCTCGGTCATTTTCTCGCGGGGGCTGCCGAAAATCTGGGTGGTCGGGCCCATCTCTACCAGGTAGCCAGTACGCGTGCCCTGGGAAATATCCACCGAGAAGAACGCAGTGGTGTCAGCCACACGGATGGCCTGCTGCATGTTGTGGGTCACCAGCGCGATGGTGTAGTCCTTTTTCAACTCGACCATCAACTCTTCAACCCGACGCGTGGCGATCGGGTCGAGCGCCGAGCACGGCTCGTCGAGCAACAGCACTTCCGGCTCGGTGGCGATGGCGCGGGCGATACACAGCCGTTGCTGCTGGCCGCCGGAAAGCGACAGGCCACTGACCTTGAGCTTGTCCTTGACCTCATCCCACAGCGCAGCGCCCTGCAGCGCATGCTTGACGCGATCGCCGAGGTCGCCCTTGTAGCGGTTGAGGCGCAGGCCAAACGCGACGTTGTCGAAGATGCTCATCGAAAACGGGTTCGGCTGCTGAAACACCATGCCGATATAGCGGCGCACTACCACCGGGTCCACGCCTTTGCCATACACGTCCTGCCCGAGGAAATGCACGTGCCCCTCGAAGCGGAAACCTTTGACCAGGTCATTCATCCGATTGAGGCTGCGCAGCACAGTACTCTTGCCGCAACCGGAAGGCCCGATAAAGCCGGTGATCTTGTTTTTCTCGATGGGTACGTGGCTGTCGCGCACGGCCATGAAGTTGCCGTAGAAAATCTTGTCGAGCTTGCAGTCCATGACCACAGGCGCCTGGGTGGTAAACGGAGCGGCTATTTGCGCAGTTGATACGTTCAAAATTCAGATGCTCCCTTGTTCAGTACTTGGGCTTGCCGAAAATGCGGCTGACAATGTTCACGACCAGCACGATCATCACCAACACCAGCGAAGCCGCCCATGCGAGTTCGAGCTGATTGTCGAAGGGCATGCCGGAGAAGTTGTAAATCAGTACGGCCAGCGATGCCGTCGGGTTCATCACCGCGAGGCTGCCGTCGTGGTAGATCCAGTAGTTGCTGAACAACGCGGTAAACAGCAATGGCGCGGTTTCGCCCGCAGCACGCGCAACGGCCAGCATCACGCCGGTGAGAATCGCCGGCATGCCGGTTGGCAAGATGATTTTCCAGATGACCTGCGAGCGCGTGCAGCCCATGCCGTAGGCCGCGTCCTTCATGATCTTGGGCACCATGCGCATCGACTCTTCAGCCGTCAGCACGACGATCGGCAGCATCAACACCGCCAGGGCAACGCCGCCGGCCGGTGCCGAGTAGGTGCCGGTGGTCATCACCACCAGGGCGTAGGCGAACACGCCGGCCAGAATGGACGGCAGCCCGGTGAGCATCTTGGCGGCAAAGCGCGCGGCGTTTGCCAGCTTGCTGTCGGGCCCCAGTTCAGCGAGGAAGACGGCGGCCATGATGCCGACCGGCACGGCAATGGCGGCGGCAATGCCGACCATCACAAAGGTGCCGGCCATGGCGTTGCCGAAGCCGCCGCCAGTCTCGAAACCGGTAGGCGGCAATTCGGTGAACACTTCCAGGCTCAGCCGTGCCCCGCCGCGCGTGATCAGCATGTACAGCACGGAAATCAGCGGCACGCTGGCGATCAGCGCACCCGTCCACACCAACGTGGTCAGCACCAGGCTGCGCAGGGCGCGCCCTTCGAACTTGCGCTGCAGGCTGGGCATGGCGCCGGCTGGCGAGGTCAAGCTGCTGGCAGGCGAAGTGAGGTCAGTCATTATTTGTTCCCCCGCTGGGCGTAGAGCATGATCATGGAGCCGAGGATGTTCACCAGCAGCGTGATAAACATCAGCACCAGCGCGGCGTACATCAACACCTCGATTTCGTTGGGGCCGGCTTCGGGGAAGTTCAGCGCCAACAGCGCGGCCAGGGTGTTGGCCGGCGCAAACAGCGAGAGCGAAATGTTGTTCGCATTGCCCACCAGCATCGCCAGCGCCATGGTTTCACCCAGCGCGCGACCCAGGCCGAGGACCAGCGAGCCGAAAATGCCGGTCGCCGCAGAAGGCACCATCACCTTGAGAATCGCTTCCCAGTGGGTGGTGCCCATGCCGTAGGCGGCCTGCTTGGTTTTCATCGGCACGCCAGTGAGTGCGTCCTGCGACACTGCCGCAATCGTCGGCAGAATCATGATGGCCAGTACCAGCGCGGCGGGAAGCAACCCGGGCCCGCTCAGGGACGTGCCGAAAAAGGGAATCCAGCCCAGTTCGCTGTTCAGCCAGGCGGTGAGTGGCCGAATCGCCGGGATCACCACGTAGATCCCCCACAGGCCATAAACCACGCTGGGGATGGCCGCGAGCAGCTCGACAATGGTGCGAAACACCGCTGCCAGCTTCGCCGGCAGGAAATCCTGGGTGAGGAAAATGGCCATGCTGACACCGAAGAAACCGGCGATCAGCAAGGCAATCAGGGCGCTGTACAGCGTGCCCCAAATGGCCGGCAGAATGCCGTACTTGCCTTGGTTAACGTCCCAGACACTGCCGAAAAGCACATCGAAACCGTGCTTTTCCATGCCCGGAAGGGCTTTGCGTCCCACCTCGAATACCAAGGCGAAGACCAACGCCAGAATCAGCACCACCCCAATTCGCGCAAGGGCACGGAAGGTGCGGTCAACCAGGAAATCCTTCGTGGAAGGCGGCTGGCAGGCAGAATCCGGGTTAACCGGTACGACAAAAGGTGTGTTCATTGGCTAATTCCGGAACAGGGGGGAAACTCCCTCGGCGCGGCTCGACGCACACTCCGAGAGAGACCACACGGGTGTTACTGGATGTTGGCGGAAGCCTTGCGAACCTGATCGACAACCGATTGCGGCAGCGGGATGTAGCCCATCGAATCAGCGATCTTCTGCCCTTCGGTCAAGCTGTACTCGACCATTTCACGCATGGCCTTGGCCTTGGCCGGGTTGCCGTTGTCCTTGCGGAAGATCATCCAGGTGTAGGAGGTGATCGGGTAGGACTTGGCGCCATCCGGGTCCGGCAGCCAGGCCACCAGGCTTTCCGGCATTTTCACCGCGGCCAGGGCCTCGGCACCGCTTTCGGCGTTCGGCACCACGTAATGGCCGGCCTTGTTCTGCAGTTGGGCGAAGTCAACCTTGGCCAGTTTGGCGAAGCCGTACTCGATGTAGCCGATGGCGCCCGGGGTCTGGCGTACGGTGGCGGTCACACCATCGTTCTTCGGCGACTTGATGAATTTGTCGCTGGCTGGCCAGTTGACGGTGTTGCCTTCACCCAGGTCCTTCTGGAACTGCGGGTTGATCGCCGCCAAGTGCTTGGTGAAGACGGCGGTGGTACCGCTGGAATCAGCACGCACGACCACGGTGATTGGCGTGTCGGTGAGTTTCAGGTCCGGGTTGGCGGCGACGATCTGTGGGTCGTTCCACTTGGTGATCTTGCCCAGGAAGATGTTGGAATAAACCTCGCGTGGCAGCTTCAGGCCCTTGGGGTTGCCCGGCAGGTTGTAGGCCAGCACGATTTCGCCCGCCGTCATCGGCAGCAACTGCACGCCTTCGGCGACCTTGGCGATGTCTTCGTCTTTCATCGCCGAGTCACTGGCGGCGAAATCGACGGTTTTATTCAGGAAGTCCTGCACACCTGCGCCGCTGCCCTTGGATTGGTAATCCACGGTGACACCCGCGCTTTTCTTGCTGAAATCCTTGAACCAGGTGAGGTAGATCGGTGCAGGGAAGCTGGCGCCTGAACCGGTCAGACGGACGTTCTCGGCAGCAAATACCGAGGTGGCCCCCAGCGAAACCGCAACGGCGAGTGCAGCAGACTTCATCAGACGTTTCATTCAGGAGAATCCTTGTAATTACGGGCTCCCGAACTGTGCAGCAGAGTTGTTACGTTTTTATGAAAGTTGAATGGCAAACCACGCGCTTGTCCCCATTTACCGTCTCAATGTGGCCTTTAGCGGTCATTGGTTCGTAACAAAATGCGACTAGGACGCTTCGCGCGCCGCGCTGAAAAAGTAGCCAGCCCCCGAAAAGCCGGCTTTACTGCTCGCAAAGCCCCTCTCCCCCCTGATTGAACCCTCTGGCGGGCGCGCGGGTCTTAGCGGCTTGGTTGCTCCCTCTCACACATCGATGGAAACAGCAGTGAAAGACCTGACTCGTGAAGAGCTGGAGGCGCAAGTCCTGCGCCTGCGTGCCCTGCTGACAGAGGCGGGCGTCGACCCCATGTCAGGCGCGCGCAGCGAAGATGTACCGCCGTATTCCTTCGAAGACACCCAGGCACGCTATCACCAGGCGCTGCTCGACATGTCGAACATGCGCTCCGCGCACGTCGCATTGCGCCAGAGCGAAGAGCGATTTCGCACCATCCTGGAGACGGTCGAGTCGGCGTTTGCCATCGTCAAGGTCAAGTTCGATGCCGATGATCGGCCGATCGACTACCGGTTTGTCGAGGCCAACCCGGCGTTCGAGCGCCAGGCCGGGGTCGACCTGCGCGGCAAGTGGGTCACCGAGTTCGCCCCCGACCTGGAAAGTTTCTGGTTCGAGACCTACGGGCACGTGGCCAAGACCGGCGAGCCAGCCACTTTCGAAAGCTACGCTGAAGCGTTCAAGCGCTGGTTCGACGTACGCGCGGTGCGTGTCGGCGACCCGGCCGACCGGCAGATCGCGATTATCTTCAGTGACGTCACCGAGCGGCGCAACGCGCAGGAGCGCCTGCGCATCAGCGAAGCAGTGGCGCGGCAAAACGTCGAGCGCGTGCAACTGGCGCTGGCCGCCGGTGCGATCATCGGCACCTGGCATTGGGACCTGCCCAGCGACCGCTTCACCATCGACGACGCGTTCGCCCGCGCCTTTGGCGTGGACCCGGCCCTGGGCCATGAAGGCCTGAGCCTGGCGCAGGTGATCACCTCGGTGCACCCGGAAGACCGCGACGGGCTGACCACCGCCATCAATGCCGCGATTGCCCGTGGCGGCGCCTACGCGCACCAGTACCGCGTGCTTCGCGCCGACGGCAAATACTATTGGATCGAGGCCAACGGCCGGGTCGAACTTGCCGAAGATGGCACACCCTTGACCTTGCCGGGCGTGGTCATCGACGTCGAGGGCCGGCGCTCCGTGGAGGCCGAGCGCGACCGCGCGACCGCCGCACTGCGCGCCCTCAACGAAACCCTCGAGCAACGCGTGGCCGAGCGCACCGTCGAGCTGATCCAGGCCGAGGAAAAACTGCGCCAGTCGCAGAAAATGGAAGCCGTGGGCCAACTGACCGGCGGCCTCGCCCATGACTTCAACAACTTGCTGGCGGGGATCTCCGGCGCACTCGAACTGACGGTGCTGCGCATCGCACAGGGTCGCTGGGCGGAAGTCGACAAGTACATCACCACCGCCCAGGGTGCGGCCAAGCGCGCGGCGGCGCTGACCCACCGTCTGCTCGCCTTCTCGCGCCGGCAGACCCTGGACCCACGGCCCACCGATGTGAATCTGCTGATGGACGACATGGGCGAGCTGATCCAGCGCACCGTGGGTCCCAGCATCAGCGTGGAAACCCTCGGCGCCAGTGGCGTATGGCCGACGCTGGTGGATGCCAGCCAGCTGGAAAACGCCCTGCTCAACCTGTGCATCAACGCCCGCGACGCCATGCCCGATGGCGGGCGCATCAGCATCGAGACCGCCAATGTGCGGGTGGACGCTGCCACTGCCAGCGCCCAAGACCTGAGCGCAGGGGAATATCTGACGCTGACGGTCACCGACACCGGTACCGGGATGACACCCGATGTCATGGCCAAGGCGTTCGACCCGTTCTTCACCACCAAACCCATCGGCCAGGGCACGGGCCTCGGGCTGTCGATGATCTATGGGTTCGCCAAACAGTCCGGCGGGCAGGCGCGCATTGCCTCCGAGGTCGGGCGCGGCACCGCCATCAGCCTTTACCTGCCACGTTATTATGGACAGACCATTGAGCCCACGCCCGAGCAGGACAGTACCAGTGCCGCACCGGCGGAGTACGGCGAGACCATCCTGATCGTCGACGATGAACCCAGTGTGCGCACGCTGTTGATGGATGTACTCGGCGGCCTCGACTACAGCCTGATCGAAGCGAGTGACAGCATTACCGGACTCAAGATCCTGCGCTCCGACGTGCACATAGACCTGCTCATCACCGACGTCGGCCTGCCCGGCGGCATGAACGGACGCCAGATGGCCGACGCCGGCCGCGAAGTACGGCCCGCGCTGAAAACCCTGTTCATCACCGGCTACGCCGAAGGCGCCATCATTGGCGACACGCGCTTGGGGCCTGGCATGCAGATACTGACCAAGCCGTTTGCGCTGGACACGTTGACGGCGCGGGTGCGGGAGTTGATCGAGTCGTGAGCATCACGCGATGTCGCCGGCCCCACAGGTTACTGTGGCCGACGTCAGCACATCTCCCCGCTGCACACGCGGGAGGATCAGCCCCGCGCCTTGATGATTGTTGATTCTTTCTCACAACACTCATTCCAGAAGGCACATTTATCGCCAGCGCGTCCCAGGTGATACTGCGCGACTCTCGCCTTAGGGATAAACACTGATGATGAAGACAGATTTCGCTGCCTGGTCCTGGACTGCAGGTGCAGGGATCGACGGTTTGCAGCTGGTCCGCAAAAGCCTGGATCAGCCCGGACCGGGTGAGGTGCTCATCGCCAATCGTGCCATCGCCTTGAACCCGGTGGACTGGAAGATCATCGAGTGGGGTCATGCGGCGTGGAAAACCGGACATGTGCCGGGCGTGGATGGCATGGGCGTGGTGGTTGCAAGCGGTGCCGGAGTGCCGATCAAACCAGGTACGCGCGTGGCCTACCATCAGTCGCTGGATCGCGACGGCAGTTTTGCCGAGTTCTGCATACTCGATGCGGCGACGGTGATGACCGTGCCGGCGGCCCTCGATGATGCCTGGGCGGCCTCACTGCCCTGCCCCGGCTTGACGGCCTGGCAGGCGCTGGAAAAGATTCCGGGCAGTGCCGGCGAGGTGTTGGTGGTCGGCGCGGGCGGTGCGGTGGGCCTGCTGTTGGCGCAGTTGGCGGTACAGCGTGGGTTGCGTGTGTGGGCCACGGCGAGCACGGCTCATCATGCCCACCTGAAGGCATTGGGCGTGGTCGGTGTATTCGATTACCGCGACGCCGGCTGGCAGCAGGCACTTCAGTCAGCCCTGGGCGAACGGCGCCTAGACGCCGTGTTCGACACCGTGAGCGGTGCGCATGCAGCCACACTCGCGCCCCTGCTCGGCTACAACGGGCACCTGGTGTGCATCCAGGACCGCCAGGAAAGCGCGCCATTGCCGGCTTTCAGCACTGCGATTTCACTGCACGAGGTGGCGCTCAACAGCTTTCACGCCTACGCCAGCCTGAGTGATCGGCAGGCCTTGCGCCAACACGGCGAACGGCTCCTCGACGCGGTCCTGAACGGCAAACTGCGGTTATCTGGACAGCAGGTCTTCGACTTCCATGAGCTGCCGCAAGCGCTTCGTGCCCTCAAGCAAGGCTCCAGCAGTGGCAAATGGGTAGCGCGCCTCGCCGACTAAACCTCGGCCAGGCTTTCCTTCTTCTCCAACCACTCGATCATCAACTCTCCCCAGGCGATATCGGCCTGCAGCGCGGCCTTGGCTTTGCCCGAGTCGCGCGTGCGCAGGCCTTCAAGCACTTCAAAGTGCTTATGCTGGGCGCTCGCCAGTTCCAATTTCGGCACTTCCGCGTGGAAGCGGCTGAGCAGCGGCCCCATGATGACCCACATGTTCTCCAGGGTCTTGGACACCACAGGCATGCGCGCCGCGCTGATCAGGCCGAAGTGAAACTCGCGGTTGAGCAATGCCGCCTGCCGATGGTCGACCGAGACCGCCTTCTGAAACGCATCCTGGATACCTTCAAGCTTGATCAGTTCCGGCACGGTAATACGCTGCGCGGCGGCACCGGCGGCCTCACCCTCAAGCAGATGACGGATCAACTGGATTTCCCTGAGCTGGCTGACCGACAACTCCGGCACGTAGATGGACGTCGCGGCCTTCATGTCCAGCGCATGGTCGCTGACCAGCCGGAAGATCGCCTCGCGCACTGGCGTGATCGAGACCCCGAACTCTTCGGCCAGGGTGCTGATGCGCAGGCGATCGCCGGGCTGGTATTGGCCGTCCATCAACGCCGTGCGAATAATGGAATACACCCGCTCACTCAAGTTGCCTTTATCAATGGGCTTATGCACGGTCACTGTTACTCGATCTCCATGGTCGATGACGTGCGCCCGGCAGGCCTCGACGCCTGCGGCAGGGGCGCAGATCACGCATCATACATCATCATTTTACCCCTGCCACTCCGGCAGGCGCGTCCTTCAAATCCGTGCGTCGCGCCGTCCTACGCCCTGCAACAGCACGGCAATCACGATAATTGCCCCCTTGATAATCTGCTGTGGGTAGGCCGGTACACTCAGCAGATTCATGATATTGCCGATCAGCCCCAGCACCAGCACGCCGACCACAGTGTAGAAAATCGTGCCTTTGCCGCCGCTCAGCAGCGCACCGCCGATGACGCACGCCGCAATTGCATCGAGCTCCAGCGCCATGCCCGCGCTGGGCGCCGCAACACCCGAGCGCGACGCAATCACCACCCCGGCCAATGCCGCCAGCCCACCACAGATGCCATAGGCCGCCAACTTGTAGCGTTCCACCGCAATCCCGGCCAGGCGCACGGCGGTTTCGTTGCTGCCGCTGGCAATCGTCAGTCGTCCGTAGGTGTTGTAACGCAGGATCAGCGCAAAGACGACCGTCACCAGGATCGCCAGCCACACGGGCCAGGGAATGCCCAGCACGCCATCGGCCAGGCGCCCGAAATCGCGCAACCACTGGGCACTGGTCAGCTTGTCATCCAGCCGTTGCGGCTGGCCGTTCGACAAAATAAAGGCCAGGCCGCGCCCTACCGTCATCATCGCCAGCGTGGCGATAAAGGGTGCCATGCGGAAGTAGGCGATAAACGTGCCTGTCACCAAGCCCATCAAGACGCCGGATGCGACCGCGACCGTCACCGCCAGCAGCAGCCCAAGTCCCCCTTCGACCGGCATCACGTTCAGGGTCATGGCCACCACGATCCCGCCCACGGCAGCCACCGACGCCACGGACAAATCGATCCCCGCCGTCAGAATCACGATCAACATGCCGATGCTCACCAGCAACAGCGGCGTCAATTGGCGCAACAGGTTGCCGAGGTTCTGATAGGTGAAAAAATCCGCGGACAAGACGCTGGCGACAATCGCCAGCAGTACCAGCATCACCAGCGCGTTGTGCTCAAGAAACAGGCGTTGCAGTGAGCGCCGGTGCGCACGCCCGGCATCGGCGTGGCTGTCGTGTTGCAGCGGTTCGGCCGCGGCCAGTTTGTAATCAGGGTTATTCATGGTGCTCGACTCCCATCGCCAGGCAAATCATCTGTTGTTCTTTGATGCGCTCACCCACCAGTTCACCGGCGATCGCACCTTCGCGCATGACCACGACGCGGTCACACATACCGATCACTTCGATCATTTCCGAAGACACCATGATGATTGCCACCCCTTGCTCGGCAAGGGCGTTGATCACCCGGTAGATTTCGGTTTTCGCACCCACATCCACGCCGCGTGTCGGCTCATCGAGAATCAGCACGCGGCAACCCGCATCGACCCACTTCATCAGCGCGACTTTCTGCTGGTTGCCACCCGACAGGTCACCGACCCGTTGCTCGATGGAACGCGTCTTCACCGACAGTTGCTTGCGCAGGGCCTCGATGCCCTGGGTCTCCCTGCCGCTGGCGATCCAGCCCATGCGTCCGGTATAGGGGCTGGCGGGGCGCAGCGCGCCATTGACGCGGATCGACATTTCCAGCAGCACGCCCTGCTGCTTGCGGTCCTCGGGCAGCAGGCCAATGCCATTGGCGATGGCTTCGCGCGGTGTGCGGTTGTGCAGTTCGCGCCCATTCAAGCGCAGGGTCCCGGAGGTCTTGCGGTCGGCGCCGAAGATCGTGCGCATCGTCTCCGTGCGCCCTGCCCCCACCAGGCCGCAGAAGCCCAGTACTTCACCGGCACGCACGTTGAAGCTCACGTTGCGCACCAGCCGCCCGGCACACAGCTGATCCACCTCCAGCAGCACCTCGCCGATCTGCGCGTTGCGCGGCGGGAACAGGTCGCTGAGTTCACGGCCGATCATCATCTCGATCAGCCCGCGCTCGGTGACATCCGCCAGGGCCAGGGTGCCGACGGTCTTGCCATCCTTGAGCACTGTCGCGCGGTCACAGATGCGGAAAATCTCATCCATGCGGTGCGACACGTACACAATGCACACGCCCTTGCGGCGCAGCTCGTCGAGGATCTTGAAGAGCTTTTCCGCTTCATGCGAGGTCAGCACGGCGGTGGGCTCATCGAACACCAGCACCGAGGAATTGCGCGACAACGCCTTGCAGATTTCCACGGCCTGCTGGTACGCCACCGGCAAGCTGCCGACCGCTTGGCGCACGTCGATATCGCTGAAACCCAGCTCATCCAGAATCGTCCGGGCCTTTTTGCGCATCGCAGCCCACTGCACAACACCACGGCTCTTGCCCAGGTCGTCGATGCAGATGTTTTCCGCCACCGACAGGTGCGGGGCCAGGGCAAACTCCTGGTAGATGATCGAGATACCCAGCTTGAGTGCATCGCCCGGCTTGCGGATATCCACCGGTTCACCATTCAGGCTGACCGTGCCGGTATCCCGTACGTAGGCCCCGGCAAGGATTTTCATCAGGGTCGACTTGCCCGCGCCGTTCTCGCCCATCAACGCATGGATTTCCCCGGCATGTGCCGAAAACCCAGCGTTGCTCAGTGCACTGATGCCACCGAATTTCTTCGAGATATCGCGCATCTCTACGGCTGGTGTGTGCATCGCATTCATGTTCTTCACCCTCTATTGACTGTCGCCGAACAGCCCGCCCCCGTTGGCGCGGGCTGTTTGGCGGGCGTTACTTGAGGGCCGCCTTGATCTGCTCGATGGAGCGGAACGGCGGCACGTTGTCGGTGGAGGGCGGCAGGCTGTCAGCCTTGATATAGGTGTCGACGTTGTCCGGAGTAATCAGCGTGACCGGGAAATACGACGCCAGCGGCAGGTTGTTGGCATCCAGGCCTTTGTCGAGGATCTGGTGAATCAGCTCAATCGCAGCCACGCCGGTTTCAGATCCGCTGTTGGTGGCACTCACCAGCAACTTGCCCTGCTTGATCAAGTCCAGCGCCACACGGAAGTTGCCCGCGCCGGAGGCGACCGTCACCTGGGCCTTCTTGCCGGCGTTTTCCAGGGCGTTGATTGCACCGATGGCAATGAAGTCGTTTTCCGCCAGCACCAGGTTCAGCTTGTCACCCTGCGACGCCAGGATGTCTTCGGTGGCCGCAAGCCCGCCCTCTTCGGTCCAGTCACCCCGGCCCCAGGCCAACACGTTGAAGCCACCTTCCGGCCAACTGAAACTGCCTTTGGCTTTGATCTGCTGGAACAACTTGAAGCCCTTGAGCATCGCGTCCTCCTTGGACAGGCCCAGCTTTCGCTCCTCGGAACGCGCGTAGACAATCCCGGAGATCATGCCGTTGAGCCGGCTTTCGGAGGTGGAGTTGCCCATCACACCGATGACCATGGCGGCGTTGATCACCTTGGCCGGGTCGGTCTTGGCGATCACATAGCGGCCCGCCTCGAAACCACTGCCGTAGGGGTTGCCGGTGCTGGTGGTGATTACCGGAGCCCGGGCATCTGGCGCAGTGCCCACGGTAATCACCGGAATCCCGGCTGCCACGGCGCGTTCCACATCCGACACCGAGCCGAGCACGTCGGTGGGATCGATCACGATCAGGTCGACGCCCAGGGTAATGAAGTTGTCGACCTGGGCGCTTTGTTTGGCGACGTCACTGTCCGCCACTTGCAGCTCGATATCGTAGTTGTACTTTTTCGCGATGGTTTTCGCGTCGTCGAGCATCGACACGAACCAGGGATTGCCCAGGGTGATCTCGGTCCAGCCGATACGCAGGCGCTCGCCTTTCTTTTTCAACGGCAATGCCTTGTTGATCGCCGTGCGATCCGGCATGTCGGGGTCAATCACGCCCGACAGCGCGGTATTGGGCATCAAGCTGTAGATTTCATGCTTGCCGGCGGCCCAGGCCTGGCTGCCGATAAGGGCCGCCAGGGCGAAGGTGGTGATCAAACGCTTCTTCATCATTATTGTTCTCCAGTGCGCTGATGGGATCGGTGATGCCGGCGCCGTCCTCGACAGCGCCGTGGTGTGGGCTCAGGCCTGTAAATCGATCCAGGCCGACTTGAGTTCGGAGTACTTGTCCAAGGCATGCAGCGAACGGTCGCGACCGTTGCCCGACTGCTTGTAGCCGCCAAACGGCATGGTGATGTCGCCGCCGTCGAAGCAGTTGACCCACACACTGCCGGCGCGCAGGGCGCGGATCATCGAGTGGGCGCGACTGAGGTTGCTGGTCCACAGGCTGGCAGCCAGGCCATAGGGCGAGTCATTGGCGATGTGCACCGCGTGCAGGTGATCCGTGGCGGTGATCACCGACAGGACCGGCCCGAAGATCTCTTCGCGGGCAATGGTCATGTCGTTGGTGACGTTGTCGAAGATCGTCGGCGGGATGAAGAATCCGTCGGCCAGGGCGCCACCGGCACGTTCACCGCCGAGGATGATCTGCGCGCCCTCCTCTGCACCGGTGCGGATGTAGCCGAGCACGCGGTCCATTTGCGCCTTGTCGACCATGGCGCCCAGTTGCGTGGCCGGATCGAGAGGGTCGCCGACGCTGATACCGCGCGCGACCTTCAGGACCTCGGCGACGAATTCGGAACGGATACCCGTCTCGACGATCAGCCGCGAAGGCGCTACGCAGACTTCACCCTGGTTGAAAAACATCGATTTCGCGGCGGTGGCCGCCGCTTTTTCCAGGTCGTGGCAGTCATTGAGGATGATGTTCGGGGTCTTGCCGCCGCACTCCAACCAGACCCGCTTCATGTTCGATTGCCCCGCGTACTGCAGGAACAATTTGCCGACTTCGCCGGAGCCGGTGAACACCAGCGTGTCCACATCCATATGCAGACCCAGCGCGCGGCCAGCGGTAGGGCCGAAACCCGGCAGCACGTTGAACACGCCTGGCGGAATGCCCGCTTCGGCCGCAAGCGCGGCGATGCGCAGCGCGGTCAAGGGCGATTGCTCGGCCGGCTTGAGGATCACCGAATTACCCATCGCCAGGGCCGGGGCTACCTTCCACATGGCCATCAGCATCGGGAAGTTCCAGGGCGTGACCGCCGCCACCACGCCGATGGCTTCGCGGGTGATCATGCCCAGCGCACCCGGCCCGGAGGGCGCGATTTCGTCGTAGACCTTGTCACAGCATTCGGCGTACCACTGCAGGCATTCGAGTACCGCGTGCACGTCAAAACCACTGCTTTCCGCGACCGGCTTGCCCATGTCCAGGGTTTCGAGCAGGGCCAGTTCAGTCATGTGCTGCTCGAACAGCGCGGCGAAGCGCAGCATGACTTTCTTGCGCTCCTTGGGCGGACGCTGCGACCACACGCCACTGTCGAACGCCTGGCGCGCCACCTGGACGGCAACGTCGACGTCTTCAGCCTGGCAGGACGCGACGTGATTGAGCACCTGGCCGTTGCGCGGAGAGATATTGGCGAAGGTCTCGCCGCTCAGTGCATCGACAAAGCGGCCATTGATGAAGGCCTGGCCTGGCAGGTCCAGGGCGGCGACACGCTGCTGGACCGCAGCGATATCCACGAGTGTATTCATGCTGTTGTATCTCCTGTCTGGTTCAAGGGGTTAGAAGCTGACTTCGGTTTTCAGGCCGAACACCACCACGCTCTTGTCCCCGCTCAATCCGCCGGGGTTGACCACGTATTGCACGTTGGGCCGCAGTGTCAGGGCCGGGGTCACGCTGACGCCGTAGTACAGCTCCATCGGGTATTCGGTGTGCGGTGCCGCCACGGTGTAGCCACTGGTCTGGCGGATGCGCCTGGCGGATTTTTCATTCACTTCCAGGCGGCCCAGCGCCAGGCCGATTTCATCCTGCGGGCGTGCGGCAAACGGACCGCTGATAAAGGCACCGGCATGCCAGACGTTTTCCACGTAGGACACGTCGCGGTCCGACTGAATGAAGTTGGCAAACAGATTGAGGCCGCGGGCACTGTTGTCCGGGTCCTGGTACACGCGTTGGTCGACCATGGCGTAGAAGCCGCGGGCTGAATCGTGCTGGTCGGGGGCGTTGCCGGTCAGGCCGATCGGCTGGCCATCGAGATCGCGGTACACGTCGTTGAAATCACCGGTGTTGCGCCAGACGCCCACGCGGTAGGTGCCAGGCAGGCCGTTGAGCCTCGGCGTCCAGGCCAGTTCGCCCACGGCGAGGTAGCCGGTAGTGCCCGAGGGACTGCCGAAATTCAGGCCCTGGCCGTTCTCGGTAAAGCGCGGGTTGACCTGATACAGCGAGGCGTTGACGGTCAGCTCATCGGTCAACTTGCCCTCCACCGCCGCGCCCCACTGGCTGACCGGCCAGGTAAACCAGTTGGGGGTGATGTAGCCCGGCACCGTGCCGCAGAACGTCAGGTTCTGGAACTTGCAGGAAAACGGGAACACATCGCCGCTCATGGGCAAGCGGCCGAGCTTGACCACCAGTCGGTCGTCGAGCAGTTGCTGCTGGTAATAGAACTGCACCAGCCGCGTGACGCTGCCGTAGCCGTAGATTTCCTGGGCGGCCAGCAAGGTGTGAGTGCCCGCCTCGGCCGTCAGGCTTTCGCCGTTGCGGTTGCTGAAGGTCATGCGAAAACTCGCGCCCTGCCAACCGAGCAGCTTTTGCAGGTCGAAGTTGCTGTCGATCATCAGCTGATCGCTGTAGGTGCCTTTGTGCGTGTCGCCGCCCTGGGTGTTGTAGGCCAGCTCGTTGACGTACGTCAGCTGGAAGTCCACTCCCTGTTCATGCAGGCGCGTGCGTTCACCGTTCCAGTCGCCAAGCAGAAAGTTGTCCGGCGAATAACTGGCGGCAAACACGCCAGGGCCTACACACGCACTTAGAAGTCCTGCGGCAACGATGGTTTTATTGGTCATTGTCAGTGTTCCCGAAACTGTTTTTATTGTTGGTTTTAGTGTTTTTCGAGCATGCAGAATCCCGCCAACCCAACTGACGGGTCGGTGAAGCAACAGCGTTAACGCGGTGTGACTGAAACGTCGGTTAGAAGCACATCCTCACGATGGCGGCGACCTCCTCCTGGTTGTTGATCGGCTTAGGGTGGCAGGCCAGGTCCTGGTTGAAACTGGTCCAGACGGTGTGGGCAAATTCATCGACTTGCTCAGGGCGCAAACCGTAGCTGCAAAAGGTGTCGGTGACCCCCAGGGTGGTGAAGAGCTGTTCGAGGATTACGGGCAGGCGCTCAGCGCGCTCGTTGGTCGACAGGCCCAGGGTTTCCGGGCACAGGATCCCGGCCACGGTGGCAAACTTTTCGGCGGCGACCGGCAAGGTCCAGCGGATGACATGCGGGGTGCTCGCCGCCACCGTGCCACCATGGGGCGCGTCGGTCATTGCGCCCAAGGGCTGGCCCAAGGCATGGGACACGGTCACCCCGGCACCGGCAATAGCCATGCCGCCCAGGGTCGAGGCAAATGCCATGTTGGCGCGTGCCTCCAGGTCAGTGCCGTGCTCCACGCAGCGCTGGGCATTCGCCGCAAACAGGCGGATGGCTTGCAAGGCCACCATTTCCACCCAGGGTGTGCAATGGATACTGATATAGGCTTCGAGTGCATGACAGAAGGTATCGACCGCCGTCAGCGCGGTGAGTTTGGGCGGTTTCGACACCAGGATCTGCGGGTCGATCAACGCGACGTCAGGGTAGATGAACGGGTTGACGATGGCGCACTTGAGGCCCAGCTCGGGGTTGTTGATCACCGCAAAAGGCGTGGCTTCGGTGCCAGTACCGGAGGTGGTCGGCACCACCAGCAGCGGCAGGCCACGGCGTTGCGGGCGGCGTACCTCTTCGCCGAGGCGCTCGGTGTAATCCCAGCAATTGCCACCGTGCACGGCGACGAACGCCACGGCCTTGGCCGAATCAATCGCACTGCCGCCACCCATGGCCACGACCACGTCGCAGCCTGCGCGAAGCACTTGATCGACCGCGCGATCAATCGTGGTGTGACGGGGGTTGGGCACGATGTCGTAGAACTCGAGATATTCGATACCGCGCTCGATAAAGCTGGCAGTAACCTGCGCGACCCACTCGCTGCCTTCGAGAAACGGGTCGACCATCAGGAACACCTTGGTGCCGAACGGCGCGACTTTGTCGCCCATGCGCCGGATGGCGCCGACCTCGAAGTCCAGGGTGAGAGGCAGACTTGCCTGAAATGCGTTCATCAGTTCACCTTTGTTCTTATTGGAATGTGTGACCGGCCCGGCCTTATCGCAGCGCGCCGCCATATTTGTACAACTCGCCCAGATCGCTGGCGGCAATCAGCGCAGCTCTCATCTCATCGACAGTCACGGCGAAGGGCTCGACGTTGCTGGTCTGGTTCGGGTCGGCCGCGGTGCGGGCCACAGCATCGAGTTCCTGCGCGGTGATATCGGCCAGGCCGAGATCGCCGAAGGTCACCGGCAAACCAATGCTCAGGCAAAAGCGCAACACGGCATCCAGTTCACTGCTGGTTTTGCCTTCCAGTACCAGCATCACCAGCGTGCCGAACGCCACGTACTCACCGTGGTACATCGTGGCGCGGAGGCCCAACTCACTGAAACCGCAATACACCGCGTGGGCGGTGGCGACGCCATTGCTTTCAAAGCCGATGCCGCTCATCAAGGCGTTGGCTTCCACCACGCGGTTGAATGCCTTGGTCACGCAGCGCTGCTCGGCGGCGCGCTTGGCTTGCACGCCGTCTTCAAGCAGGACGCGGTAGCACAGCTCGGCAATCGCCATCGAGGTCAGCGTGGCCTTGGCCCCGCCGCCGCCCTCCTTCATGCCGCCGCCGGCATTGCCGAGAAAGTTGTCGCGGTAGCCTTCAACACAGGTGCGGGCTTCGAAATACGTCGACAGCGCATCGCCCATGCCGGCTACCAGCAGGCGCACCGGGGCCTGGGCGATGATCCAGGTGTCGACCACCACCACATCCGGGCTGCGCTGGAAAAACAGCACGTCGTCAAACGCGCCGGCTTCGGTGTACAGCACCGACAGCGAACTGGTAGGCGCGTCGTTGGAAACCACCGTCGGCACGATGCACAACGGCACCCGCGCCTGATTGGCGAGCGCCTTGGCAGCATCGAGCACTTTGCCACCGCCGATACCGATCACACCGTCGCACTCAAGCCCCTGCATCAACACCGCCAAGCGCTGGATTTCCTGGCGGGTCACTTCGCCGGAAAAAATCCCGTAGTGAAGCGCGGTGCGGGTGCTGGCGAAGCTGCTTTCCAGGGTTGGCTTCAGGCTGTCCAGGCGGCCCTGGGTGGTGATCACCATGAGGCGGCGACCGAACCAGGCGACGTGCAGTGCCAGGCGGTCGAGTTCTTTGTAGCCCTGGATATAACGACCAGGTGCGGCAAATATCTGGGTCATCTCAATGTTCATCCTGGCCCCATCAAGGAGGCTTTTTGTTATTGCTTTGAGGACGTGGTCGAGGAGCAATACCGTCGACGGATCGATGATATATCATATTTAATTTTTTACTGCCAACCGCTTTTTCGAATGAAAAACCGCCGTGAAAGACAGGGATTGACGCATGGGGGGATCGAAGATATATGATGCATGAAAACAAGAACAACGTTATTCGGAGACGACATGCACGATTACATTGTCATTGGCGGCGGGTCTGCGGGTTGTGCGCTGACGGGTCGTTTGATCGAGGCCGGGGCCTCGGTCCTGCTGATTGAAGCGGGCCCCCGGGACACCCATCCGCTGATTCATATTCCTGCCGGTTTTACCCGATTGCTCTCCAGCCCCCTGCTGTCTCGCCATGAGACACAGGCGCAGACGGCCATGGACGGACGCAAACGCATTCTTCCCCAAGGCCGCGTGCTCGGCGGCGGCAGTTCGGTGAATGCGTTGATCTACATTCGCGGCCAGCACGAGGACTACGACGACTGGGCTGCCACTGGCTGCAATGGCTGGTCGTTTCGCGAAGTGCTGCCCTACTTCAAGCGCGCTGAAGACAATGAGCGCTTCGATAACGGCTTTCATGCCACAGGCGGTCCGCTGGGGGTTTCGGACCTCAAGCAGGTGTGTGAATTGTCACGCGGCTTCGTGCGTGCCGCGCAGCAGGCGGGCATCCCGTTTACCGCAGACTTCAACGGTGAACGCCAGAATGGCGTCGGCTTCAACCAGATTACGGCACGTAACAATCGCCGTTGCAGTGCCGCCGTGGCGTACCTGCGTACCGCCGAAAAATCCGAGCGCCTGACAGTCATCACCGACGCCACCGTGCAGCGTGTGGTGCTCGAAGGCAATCAAGCGGTCGGTGTCGAGTACCGTCACAAGGGCCAGGTTGTGCAGGCTCGCTGCAGCAAGGAAGTGGTGCTCAGCGCGGGCGCGATCCAGTCGCCCAAGCTGCTGATGCTGTCCGGTATCGGCCCGGCCGCCGAGCTTGAGCGTCATGGTATTGCCGTGCAGCACACGTTGCCCGGCGTCGGCCAGAACCTGCAGGACCATGCCGAAGTCGGCAGCATCGCCTATTGCCATGGCAAATACGGCTACTACGGCCAGGACAACGCTTTCAACACCGTGAAAAACGGCCTGCAGTACCTGATGTTCGGCAGTGGGCCGGTGAGTTCGAACGTGACTGAAGCCTGTGCATTCATCAACACCGACAACCCGCAGGAACGGCCGAACGCGCAGATGCATTTTGTGCCCATCGTGTTTTTCGACCTCGACCAGGAGGCGATCAAGAAACCCGGCGCGACCATCAATACCTGCGTCTTGCGACCGATTAGCCGAGGCGAAATCCGCCTCGCCGACAAGCACGCCGACACCCCACCACAGATCGACCCCCGCTACTTTGCACACCCGGAGGACCGCCGTGTCGCCATCAAAGGGCTGAACCTGTCGCGGGAAATCCTCGCGCAACCGGCGATGCGCGCCTACACCGACGAAGAGGTATTCCCGGGCTTGAGTGTGCGCAGCGATGAGGACCTGCTGAGCTACATCAACCAGCGCGCGAAAACCGTCTACCACCCGGTCGGCACCTGCAAGATGGGCAATGACGCCATGGCCGTGGTCGACCCGGAATTGCGCGTACACGGCCTGCGCAACCTGCGGGTAGTGGACGCCTCGATCATGCCCAACCTGATCTCCGGCAATACCAATGCACCGTCCATCATGATCGGCGAAAAAGCCGCCGACCTGATCCTGGGGCGCAGCGCATTGCCTGCGGCCCACGTCTAGAACACAGGAATCCAGCCATGCCTATCAGCGGTAAAACGCGCGTCGTCGTGCACTTGACCTACCCCGCCAAACACCTGCGGACACCCGAATTCTTCAACCCGTTGCTGGAACGCCTTGGCTACGACGGCGTACTGGTGCCATGGGAAGTCTCGCCGGCGAACCTGGCCACGGCCTGGCAAGGTTTGCGCGGCATTGAAAACCTCGCGGGGGTGATCGTCACCGTGCCGCACAAGCTGGAGGTGGCAACCTTGTGCGATGAACTCAAAGGCACTGCCCTGCTGCTGAAAGTGTGCAACGTCGCCAAGCGCCTGGCGGACGGACGCTTCACCGGACGTATGTTCGATGGCGACGGCTTTGTCGCCGGCCTGAAAAAACAGGGCCATGACCTGGGCCGCAAACGCGTGCTGCTGTTGGGCGCCGGCGGCGCGGCCACCGGCATCGCCCACGCGTTGCTGGCCGAAGATATCCAGGAACTGGTGATCAGCAATCGCACACCGGCCAAAGCCGAGGCGCTGGCACTGGAATTGCGCCTGATGTTCCCCGGCAAAAGGGTCAACGCCGGCCCTGCGGATGCCAGCGGCTTTGACGTGGTGATCAATGGCACCGCCTTGGGCCTCAATGCTCGAGATCCGCTGCCGCTGCCCGTCGAGACCCTCGCCGCCGGCACGATTGTCGGTGAGGTGGTGATGAACCCAGACATCACGCCCCTGCTCAGCGCAGCGGCCGAGCGTGGCTGCATCATCCATAAAGGCGCGCACATGATCACCGGCCAGGTGGACCTGCTCGCCGAGTTTCTGTTTTCCCAAGCGGGCGTTTGAGCGCCCGTTTTTACTCCCCAAGGAAAGACCATGAAAAAGACAGCAATCGTCACCGGCGGTGGTTCGGGTATCGGCCTGGCTACCGCGCAACGCCTGCACGCGGATGGCTATGAAGTGTTCACCGTCGGGCTGGGCGAACCCGAGCAACACATTCCCGGCATCCACTACCGGGAACTGGACGTGACCGACGACGACGCGGTGAACCGCTTCTTCGCCCCGTTCGAACGCGTGGATGCCATCGTCAATGCCGCCGGGATCATCGACCACAACCGCGAGTGGGAGCTGGAAGGCTTCGGTCGGGTCATGGACGTCAACCTCAACGCCGTCCTGCGCATCACCAATGCCGCCCTGCCCGGTTTGAAAGCCGCACGCGGTGCGGTGGTGAATTTCGCCTCGATGTGGGGGATTTTTGGTTCGGCGAAAACCCCCGCCTACGCCTCGAGCAAAGCCGCGATCTCCGAGCTGACCCGCTGCATGGCGGTGGCCTGGGCGACTGACGGCGTGCGCGCGAATGCGGTGGCGCCCGGCTGGATCCTTACCAATCTGTCACGACGAGCGTTCGAAGACCCGGCCCGTTCGGCCGGAATCATGGCCCGCATCCCGATGAAAAGCTGGGGGGCACCTGAGGACGTGGCGAATGTGATTGCGTTCCTGGTCTCCGACAACGCGCGCTACGTCACCGGGACTACGCTGCCGGTCGATGGCGGGTATTCCGTCGCCTGAGTAGACGCTGGCTATTTGAGTGCTTGACCGTCTAAAAACATGATATATCATGCATCACTATAAGATCGAGACTGCGGCGACTGGCCGTCGAGACTCAAATAACAACGAGCAATACAGTGAGAGGTGCTGAATGAATCTGGTTTTCGGCTCGCCCGGACGGTACGTCCAGGGCACTGAAGTACTTGCCCAGGCGGGTACCTACCTGGCGCACTGCGGGCGCACTGCCGTGGTGGTCATCGACAGCTACGTGCTGGGCCTGATTCGCGAGCGGCTCGATGCCACTTGCGCTGAAGCCGACGTGGCATTGCACTACCTCACCTTCGACGGCGAAATCACCGCCGACGGGATCGCCGGTTTGCGCGCTGCCGCTGCAGGCATTGCGTTTGACCTGATCCTGGCGGTCGGCGGCGGCAAGTGCATCGACGCCGGCAAGGCCCTCGCCCATAGCTCGGGCTGTGCACTGGTGACCATGCCCACCGTGGCCTCCAACGATGCGCCCACGTCGAAAAACTATGTGGTCTATGACGCCCATCATCAACTCAGCGAAGTCGGCCATCTGTTAGTCAGCCCGCGCTACGTGCTGGTGGACACCGGGCTGATCGCCCAGGCACCGCGCGCATTCCTGCTGGCGGGGATCGCCGATGCGCTGACCAAGAAATTCGAAGCCGAGCAGTGCTTCAACGCTGGCGGCGTCAACATGTTCGGTGCACGCCCGGCGCTGTCCGGGTTGGTACTGGCGCAGGAGTGCTACCGCGTTATCCGTCAATACGCCGAACCGGCGCTGGCCCAGGCTGGCAGCGGTGAAGTGACGGTGGCCTTCGATCATCTGATCGAGGCCGTGCTGCTCATGAGCGGCCTGGGCTTTGAGAGCGGCGGCCTGTCCATCGCCCATGCGATGACGCGCGGCCTGTCGAAAATCCCTGGCGCACAACAACAGGTACACGGCTGGCAAGTCGCGTATGGCTTGCTGGTCCAGCTGATACTCGAAGACCGTGACGCTGAACTGCTGGGCGACATGCTGGGCTTCTATCAACGCATCGGCCTGCCCCGCAACTTGTCCGAACTGGGCGTGCCTGTTATCGACCGCGCGGTGCTGATACAGGTCGCCGAGCCCACCTTGAAAGCGCCTCACGCCCGCAACTTTGCCACGGCCTCGGGCAACCCGGTGACGTGTGAAGACCTGATCGCGGCCATGCTCGCGCTCGAAGGATTGACCCACTGAGCCATCCACAATTGAACCCACACCCCACCCGTTGAAGTTCAAGCCCCGCGCCTGAAAGTCGACTTCAACACATTCATGCCTGTGATTGGAGGTAGAGATGTCTGCACCCCGAAAAACGCTCGAACAGTGGCGCGCCAGCGATTTTGTGCCCGATGCCGTGACCGTTGCACGGCTCAAGGACCGGGCGAAATTCGTTCGCCTGGAAACCATCCGCCTGATCGAAATCGCCAAGACCGGCCACTACACCTCGGTGTTCTCCGCCGCCGAGTTGTTTGCCGCGCTGTACTACGACGTGATGACGATTCGCCCCGAAGAACCGAAGTGGCCGGGCCGCGACCGCTTCCTGATGGGCAAGGGCCACGCTGCCGTGGGCCAGTTCCCGATCCTGGCGGACCTGGGCGTATTCCCCAAGGAGTGGCTCGATGAATATACCCGCCTGGGCAGCCCTCTGGGCGATCACCCTGACATGCGCAAAGTACCCGGTATCGACTTCTCTTCCGGCTCCATCGGCCACGCCCTTTCCGGCGGCCTGGGCATGTGCCTGGCCCAACGTTTCACCGGCGAAACCTATGACGTGTTCGTCATGCTCGGCGACGGCGAAATGCAGGAAGGCCAGGTCTGGGAAGCCGCCATGGGCGCCGCCCATCACAAGGCGAAGCACCTGATCGCGATTGTCGACCGCAACGGCTTCCAGCTCGACGGTTCGGTCGACGACGTCATCGGCGTCGAACCGCTGGATGAGAAATGGCGCGCGTTCGGCTGGGAAGTGCACGTGATCGACGGGCACAACATCGCCGAAGTCACCGAGACCCTGCGCCGCGTAAAAGCCGATGAGAGCCGCGACAAACCCGTCTGCATCATCGCCAAGACCGTCAAGGGCAAAGGCGTCTCCTACATGGAGACCGAGCCCGGCTGGCACCTCGGTTACCTCGACCCGGAAGACGCCAAACGCGCTATCGCTGAAATTGAAGCCATGGAGATCTGAACATGAACGCCCCTCTTTCCCCCAATTCCTGGCAGTACCGTGGCCTCAACGCGATGAACCCGGGCCTGTCGTTCCTGTCCGACGCGCTGATCGACCTGGCCCGCGAAGGCTACCCGGTGATGGCTGGTTCCGCTGACCTGCAGTACTCCAACGGGCTCAACAAGTTCGCCAGCGAGTACCCCGAGCGCTACATCCAGTTCGGTATTTCCGAACAGAACATGGTCACCGCCGCCGCCGGCCTGGCCACCTGCGGAGTCATGCCGTTCGTGGCAACCTTCGCCTCGTTCCTCGGCCTGCTGTGCTGCGAGCAAATCCGCATGGACGTGGCCTACTCGGCACAGCCGGTGCGCCTGATCGGCCACCACACCGGGATTTCCCTGGGCTTCTACGGCACCTCGCACCATGCCACCGAAGACATCGCCACCATGCGCTCGATTGCCGACCTCGCGGTGGTCTCGCCGGCCGATGGTGCGCAACTGGCGGCGGCGATCAAGGCGTCTGCCACCTATGACAAGCCGGTGTATTTCCGTATCGGCCGAGGTCGCGATCCGGTGGTCTACGACGCCGATGTGGTCTTCGAGTTCGGCAAGGCCCATGAGCACATCGAAGGCGAAGAACTCACAATCATCGCCTGCGGCATCACTGTGCACGCCGCCCTCGAAGCAGCCCGCAAGATGAATGCCGAAGGTCGTTCGGTGGGTGTGATCGACATGGCCTCGATCAAGCCGATCGACCGTGACGCGATCCTGCGCGCCGCCGCTCGCAGCAAACGCATGATGACCGTCGAGGAACACAACGTGCTCGGTGGCCTGGGCGCCGCCGTGGCGGAAGTGCTTGCCGACGAAGGTGTCGGCGTGAAGCTCAAGCGCCACGGTATCTACGACGAATACAGCCTGATCGCCCCGCCGACGCACCTGTACCAGCACTACAAACTCGATGCCGCCGGAATCGAGGAAGTCGCCCTGGCCCACCTCGACGCCTGACGCCTGCCCACGGGAGCGAGCGCGCTCGCTCCCACGCGGTACCCCATTTCTCGGAGCCAATAATGAATAACATCACCGAGACCCTGTCCGATCACGCGATCGGGCACGGCAAGACACGCACGTCCCTGCGCAAAAAATCATTGGTCGCCACTGGCGTTGGCAACTTGCTGGAGTGGTTCGACTGGACCATCTATACCGTGGCCTCGGTGTATATCGCCGCCGCCCTCTTCGACAAAAGCAATCCCACTTCCGCCCTGCTCAGTACCCTGGCGGTGTTCGCCGCAGGTTTTGTACTGCGCCCGATTGGCGGGATCTTCTTCGGCATCCTCGCCGACCGGTTGGGCCGACGCGTGGTGCTGCTCAGCACGATGCTGCTGATGGCCGGCGCCAGCCTCTTGATCGCGTTTATTCCCTCCTATGAGTCAATTGGCAGCTGGGCCTCCGGACTGCTGTTGCTGGCCCGCTTGATCCAGGGCTTCGCCCACGGCGGCGAGACCACCACGTCGTATGCCTATATCGCCGAAATCGCCCCGCCGAAACGGCGTGGGCTGTGGTCCAGCACGGTGTTTCTCGCCGTAGGGTCCGGCTCGTTGCTCGCGACGTTCTACATGGCACTGCTCACCGGTTTGCTGTCCACCAGCGAAATGCAGGAATGGGGCTGGCGCCTGCCCTTCGCCACCGGTGGCCTGCTGGCGGTGTTTGCCTTGTGGTTGCGGCGCAACATGATGGAAAGCGAGCACTCGCCAAGCGTCGGTGCCGAGTCGTCGGCAGCGGCGTGGAGCCGTGGCAAGATCCTCCAGCACGGTGTGCGCCTGTTTCTGTATGAAGCCGGCGCGACATTGACCTACTACACCTGGGTCACCTCGGCGTCGATCTACGCCATCAGCGTCAAGGGCATGGACCCGCGCAGCGCCTTCACCATGAGCTGCATTGCACAGGTGATCTACCTGGTGTTCCTGCCCATTTCCGGGTGGCTGTCGGACCAGTGGGGCCGCAAGATTTCCGCGTTGATTTCGCTGCTGGGGATTGCCGCCACGCTATTCCCGCTGTGGGGCTTGATCTCCAGCGAGCCGTGGACCTTGATGGTGGCGCAAACCGCCGGCCTGTTGTTGGTCGGGTTTATCACCGGCTGCAAGCCGGCATCGATTTCAGAACAGATTCCCACCCGTTATCGCACACGCATGTTCGGGGTATGCATCTCCCTGGGCGTGGCGGTGTTCGGCGGCACGGCGTCGTACCTGACCACCTGGCTGTACTCGGAGAATATCGGCTGGATGTTCAATATCTATTTGATCGTGGTCGCGGTCATCGCCAGCGCCGTGGTGTTGATGTGGAAGAACAACCACGGCGTGCCGATCGACAAAATCTGAAGGCGTCGGGAGCAGGCAAGCCCTGCTCCCCCGCTGCCGTCAGCCGCCCAGTGCGCTGACCAGCGCAGCCTGGTTCTGCCATTGCGCGGTCTTGACCTGGGCCAGCGCGTTCTGCGCCGCCAACTGCACCCGCTGCGCCTGCAGCACATCCAGAAACGGCGTTTCCCCGGCCTGCCAGGCGCGCTGAATCTGCTCGGCCGCCGAACTGGCCTGACTCGCCGCACTGGCCAGGAACTGTTGGCGCTCAGCATTGCGCTGCGCCGCCGCCAGGGCCGACTCCACCTCCGACACCGCCGTGAGCACCGTACGCCGGTACGCCAGCAACGCCTGCCGCGCCTCGGCATCGCGCAAGTCGACGACGTTGCGTCGCCGTCCGCCGTCGAGTACCGGCACGCTGGCATTCACCCCGGCCAGCCAGAATGTCGAGTTGGCCAGGCTCGCCGCACTCACGCCGTCGATCAACGAGCCAAGTGCCGCCGACAGGCTCAGGCGCGGCATCAGGTCCGCCTTGGCCACGCCGACGCGCGCATAAGCGCCAATCAGGCGCGCTTCAGCGGCACGTACATCCGGGCGACGACGCAACACGTCGGCCGGTGTGCCCGCATCAAGCAACGAGACCGTGGCCACCGTTGCCGGGGTCGCCGTGAACTGCTGGTACAGCGTCTCGGCAGGCTCGGCGAGCAACACCGACAGCCGATGCAGCGAACGCTGCCAACTGAGTTGCAGCGCCGGCACTTGCGCGGCGGTGGAACCAGACTGCGAACGGGCGCGCAGCAAGTCGGCTTCCGGGCTGCCCCCGGCGGCGTACAACTGCTCGGTCAGTTGCAGCGTCTCGGCCTGGCTCTCCGCACTTTGCTTGACGATAGCCAGCCGTTCCTCCAGGCCACGCGCCTCGGCGTAGGCCTGCACCACGTCGGTGATCAGTGCAATGCGCACCCCTTGGGCCTGCTCCTCGGTGGCGTGGAAATCGGCGTCTGCCGCCCTCACCCCTTCACGAATACGGCCAAACAGGTCGATCTCCCAGGCTGCGCCCAGGCCAACCGATCTTGGCTCGGTGATCAGCGGGTCGCTGAACCCCGCCTGGTCGGCCGAGATCCGCTGGCGCGCGGCGCTGGCGTCCAGGTCCACCTGTGGGCTGCCGGATGCGTCAGCGATGTTGCGCAGGGCGCGCCCGGCATCGATGCGGGCCAGGGCCATCTGCAGGTCAAGGTTTTCGGCCAGGGCACGCGCCACCAGGCGGTTGAGCAAGGGGTCCTGATACAGCGTCCACCATTGTGCCGGCACACCCAGTGGCTGCGGGGTTTGCGCGTTGACGAATTGCGCGACCGGCGCCTCAATGCTGGGAGGCTGCACCGGTGAGGCGCAGGCGCTCAGCAGTGCGGCGCCGAGCAGCAAGGCCGGCGTACGTAGAAGGTCATTCATGGGACAGCCCCTGTTGAAGTTGGATCGAGCGTTCGCCACCGGCCAGGCGGCGGATCAAGACATAAAACACCGGCGTGAACAGCAGCCCGAACAACGTCACGCCGATCATGCCAAAGAACACCGCCGCGCCTACGGCCTGGCGCATTTCCGAACCTGCGCCCTCGGACATCACCAACGGCAGCACACCGAGGACGAACGCCAGCGACGTCATCAGGATCGGCCGCAAACGCAGCCGACACGCTTCGACCACGGCGTCGACGATGCCCTGCCCTTCCTTCTCTTGTTGCCGCGCCACTTCGACGATCAGGATCGCGTTCTTCGCCGCCAGCCCGACCAGCACGATAAAACCGATCTGGGTGAGGATATTGATATCCAGGCCCATCAGGCGCACACCCCCGGCCGCGGCCAGCAGGCACATCGGCACAATCAACAGGATCGCCAGCGGCAGGCTCCAGCTGCCGTACTGCGCGGCGAGCACCAGGTACACGAAGATCACGCACAGCGGGAACACCAGCAGCCCCATGTTGCCGGCAGTGGTCTGCTGGTAGCTCAGGTCAGTCCACTGGTAGCTGATGCCGGCCGGCAGCGTTTCCCGGGCCAGGCGCTCCATGGTCTTGATACCAAATTCAGAACCCAGCCCCGGCAACGTATCGCCGTTGATTTCTGCGGTCGGGAACAGGTTGTAGCGCGGGAAGCGCTCCACCCCGAGAGCCTCATGCAGGCGGGTCACGCTGGCAATCGGCACCATCTGGCCGGCGTCGTTGCGCACCTTGACGCGCGCCAGGTCTTCGGGCGTGACGCGGTACGGCAAGTCAGCCTGCGCCGTAACGCGATAGGTACGGCCTACCAGGTTGAAGTCGTTGATGTAGGACGAACCAAAGTAGGTCTCGATTGCCTGGTTGATCTGGCTGCTCGGTACGCCGAGCATTTCCGCGCGTTCACGGTCCAGTTCGACGAACACCTGCGGGGTGCGGGCGGAGAACGGTGAATACACGCCGGTCATGCCCTGGGTAGCGTTGGCAGCCGCGATCAGTGCATCGGTGGCCTTGGCCAAGGCTTCGGTGCCAAGCCCAGCAGTGTCCTGCAAGCGCATCGAGAAACCACCGGTACTGCCCAACCCCTGTACCGGCGGAGGCGTGGCGACAATCACCGTGGCGCCGCTGACAACTTTGAGGCGCTCACGCAGGTCTGCGGCGATCTTGTCTGAGGTCAGCCCGTGCTTCTTGCGCTCGGACCAGGGCTGGAACACCGGGGCCAGGCCGGCGGAGTTGGATGAACTGGTGCCGGTCACCATCGAGAACCCGGAGAACGTCGGCACTCGATCCACCCCAGGCACCTGCAGCGCAATGGCTTCGATCTGCTGGGATATCGCGTTGGTACGTTCCAGCGACGCGCCGTCAGGCAATTGCACGATCACCACCAGGTAACCGCGATCCTGAATCGGGATGAACCCTTTGGGCGTCGACACCAGCAAGTACGCGGTGGCGGCGATCAGCACCGCATAGATCGCCAGCATCAATGGCGTCCGCCCCACCAGCCCGCGCACGCTGCCGGCATAGCTCGCCGAGAGTTTCAGGAAGCCACGGTTGAACCCATTCGCCGCACGCTTGAGCAGGCCGATGTTTGCCTGCTCTGCTTCAGGTGCATGCCGGCGCAGAATCATCGCCGCCAACGCCGGCGACAAGGTCACCGAATTGAACAGCGAGATCGCGGTGGCCACGGCAATGGTGATACCGAACTGGCGGAAGAACTCACCGGAGATGCCGGGAATGAACGCCGTCGGAATAAACACCGCACACAGCACCAGCGTGATGGCGATCAGTGCGCCACCGATTTCCTGCATGGTCACCAGCGTGGCGTCCAGCGGGCTCTTGCCATCGGCGAGGTGCCGCTCGACGTTCTCCACCACCACGATCGCGTTATCCACCACGATGCCGACCGCCAGCACCAGGCCGAACAGGGTCAGGTTGTTGATCGAATAACCGAGCATCGCCATCACGGCGAAAGTGCCGACCAGCGACACTGGAATCGCCAGGATCGGAATGATCGACGGCCGCCAGCCCTGCAGAAACACCATGATCACCAGCACCACCAGAATCACGGCTTCGTAGATGGTCTTGCCCAGCTCGCCGATACTGTCGGCGATGAAGGCGGTGGGGTTGTAGCCGATGCTGTATTCGATGCCCTCGGGAAAGTCCTTGCCGATCTTCTGCATGGTCTCCTCGACCACTTTCATCGTCGCCAGGGCATTCGCCCCGGGACGCTGCAGTACTTGCAGACCAATCGCCGGATTGCGCAGGTAGTAGGTGTTGTTGACGTAGGCCAGCCCGGCGATCTCCGTGCGCGCCACGTCCTTGAGCCGCACCAGGCGCCCGCTGGCCCCCGACTTGAGCACGATGTTGTCGAAGTCGGCTGGCTCCTTCAGGCGCCCTTCGAAGATCAGGTTCGGCTGGAACGCCTGGGAGGCCACCGGCGGCTGGGCGATCACGCCGCCGGCCACCTGGGTGTTCTGCGCACGCACTGCGGCGATGATGTCGGCCGGGGTCAGGTTGAACGCCGCCACACGCTCCGGGTCGAGCCAGATGCGCATCGAATATTCGCGTGCCCCCAACGGGTTGATGTCACCCACGCCATCGATGCGCTTGAGCACGTCGGCGACATTGCGGATCGCGAAGTTCGAGACATACAACTGGTCGTAGGTGCCCTTGGGCGACGAGATGAAAATCGTCGACAGTTGCGTCGGCGACGACTTGCGCACCGTCACCCCGCTGCGCTGCACCGGCTCCGGCAAGCGCGGGGTGGCCAGCGCCACACGGTTCTGCACCAGCACCTGGGCCTTGTCCACGTCGGTGCCGCCCTTGAACGTGATGGTCAGGTTCAGGCTGCCGTCGGACATCGCCTGGCTGTACATGTAGAGCATGTCTTCAACGCCGTTGACCTCCTGCTCGATGGGGATTGCCAGGGTTTCGGCCACGGTCTGCGCCGACGCCCCGGGGTAGGTCGCGGTGACCACTACTGTAGGCGGGGCGATGTCCGGGTATTCGGAGGTCGGCAACACCAGGTAGGCCAGGCCGCCGACAATCAGCAAAACAATCGACAGCACAATGGCCAGTACCGGCTGTTCGATAGAGGTACGTCCCAGGTTCATCGCTGTGCCTCCAGCGGCTCGCTGGCGGTTGCGGTATCACCGGCGCGCACGCGCTGCAGGCCGTCGACAATCACGCGGTCCTGTTCCTGCAGGCCGGCGGCGATTTCGCGCAGGCCGTCATGCAATTTGCCCAGGGTCACCGGACGAATCTCGACCTTGTCCTGCGGGTTGAGCACGTACACCACTTTGCGCGTCGCATCGACACTGATCGCAGTGTCCGGCAGCAGCAACGCCGGGTAGGCCGCCTGGCTGGAGAATTGCACCCGGCCAAATTGCCCCGGGCTCAGCTGCAGGTCCTTGTTGCTCACGCGAGCACGCTGGCGCAGGGTGCCGGTGGAGGGGTCGAGCCGGTTATCGATAAAGTCCATGCGCCCGCTCATGCTCGGCTCGCTTTCGCCGGGCAAGGCGATCCGCACCTGGCTCTGGTTGCCGCCGGTATGCGCCTGGCGCCGGTACTTGAGGTAGCTCTGCTCATCGATATCGAAGTAGATATCGATCGGGTCAATCGACACGATGGTGGTCAACAACGTCGCGCTGCTGTTGCCGCCGTTGACCAGGTTGCCCTCGCTGATCAGCTTGCGGCTGATGCGCCCACTCATGGGCGCAGTAATGCGGGTGAACTCCAGGTCCAGCCTGGCATTGCTCAACGCCCCCTCGGCACTCAACACTTCGGCCTGCGCCGCCTGACGCGCCTGCAAGCGCTGGTCGTACAGGCTGCGCGCGATCGTCCTGGACTCGATCAGCACCTTGGCGCGGGCAAACTCCTGCTCGGCCAAGGCCAGTTGCGAACGCACCTGTGCCAACTTGCCCTGGGCCTGGACCACCGCCGCCTGGAACGAACGGGAGTCGATCACGAACAGCAGATCACCTTTCTTGACGATGGCACCGTCCTGGAACGCGACCTTTTCCAGATAGCCACTGACCCGCGAGCGCACGTCCACCGAGTCGGTGGCTTCGAAGCGCCCGGTGAAACTGTCCCAGTCGGTGATCACCGATTTCACCGGTTTGCTCACCGTTACCGTGGGGGCCACCGATGCCGGTTTCGCGTGGTCTGCGCCACAGCCGCTCAACGTCGCGAACACGGCCAGGCTGATGCCTGAAAGTGCCGCACTTTTAACCCAGTTGGGCTTTTTCAGGGACAAACAGCTCCCCTTCCCCTGTCTAGAAGAATGCACGTCAGTTGCTCCGTAATGGAATGTTTTAAGAGAGGATCAAGAACAACAAGTTAACCCGTGACCCACTTTCATTTATTTGAATAGAAAGGAATTTTCCGTGACTCAAGGACTTAGATAAACCACGTTAAAACGAAAACAATATTGACCCCCAGGCAAATAACCGAGGTAAAAAAAGATGGCCTCTCAGCCACCTTTTTAAATAACCGGGGTTAAAGCCCGCGCGTCAAAACTCAATCACCTGGCGTACCGCACTGCCGTCGTGCAAACGGTCGAAACCTTCATTGATATCGTCCAGTTTCAGCCGCCCACTTAGCAGCCGATCCACCGGTAGCCGACCATCGCGGTACAGCGCAATGAAGCGTGGAATATCACGCAGCGGTACGCAGGTGCCGATATAGCTGCCCTTGAGCGTGCGTTCCTCACCCACCAACTGCACCACGTTGACCGGCAGCGCCGAGCCCGGTGGCGGCAGGCCGGCGGTCACGGTCATGCCGCCGCGCCGAGTCATTTGCATGGCATTGTCCAGCGCACGGATGGAGCCAGCCATTTCAAACACATAGTCGGCCCCGCCGGCGGTCAGCTGGCGGACTTGCTCGACGGCATCCGCATCGCCGCCATTGACCACGGCGGTCGCACCGACGTCCCTGGCCAGCGCGAGTTTTGCCGGCGACAGGTCGACCGCAATGATCTGGCTCGCCCCCGCCGCTCGCGCCCCCAGCACCGCCGCCAGGCCCACCCCGCCCAGGCCGATCACCACGGCCGTGGCGCCCACGCGCAGCTGCGCGGTATTCACCACCGCGCCGACACCCGTCAGCACCGCACAGCCGAACAGCGCGGCCTCGACGAAAGGCAAGTCGCGGTCGATCTTGACCACCGAGTTGCGTGACACCACCGCGTATTCGGCAAACGCCGACACCCCCAGGTGATGATGCACCTGCCCGGCCGCACTGCTCAGGCGCACCGCGCCATTGATCAAGGTGCCTGCCGCATTCGCCTTGGCGCCTGGCTCGCACAGCGCTGGGCGGCCTTCGGCGCAGGGCAGGCAGTGGCCGCAACTGGGCATGAAGACCATGACCACATGATCACCCGGCTCGAGGTCGCTGACCCCGTCGCCCAAGGCTTCAACCACCCCGGCCGCCTCATGGCCGAGCGCCATGGGCATCGGTCGCGGGCGATCGCCATTGATCACCGACAGGTCGGAATGGCACAGGCCGGCAGCCCGGATGCGCACCAGCACCTCACCCGGCCCCGGCGGTGCCAGCTCGATGGTCTCGATGCTGATCGGCTTGCTCTGGGCGTAGGGCGGGGCAACCTTCATGTGTCTGAGGACAGCAGTTCTGACTTGCATAGGGTGTCTCCAACGCAGCGGGATCGATAATCAATGGACCCCACTATGCCCCATGCGATCCCTGGCAAAAATGCATCGCCGGGCGCAGCAGTTTGGAATTGAATTCGCAACGCGCCAGGGACGCCAGCTGTGCGTTGAGTTCTCAAATCTTGTGCCCGCGCGCAGCGTTCTCCGGCCACGGCTCACTGCTTATGCTGACCCCACACGATGACAGCACTGAACACAGTGCGCCTGACATGAGGGTTTCATGATGTCCGCAGCAATCCCCCGCAAAAAACTGGTCGAGGCCGCACCCCATGCCTCGTTCGACCTGAATGCAATCGTCAAGACCTTCCCCGAGAACGCCGACACCCTGTTGGTGGACACCCGCCTGACCGACGAAGATGAAGCCAGTGGCCGTGTGTTCCGGGTGTATCACCCGACGCCGGCGCACTATCACGCCACCTGTGACGAGTACCTGATCATCCTGTCCGGCCGCGCGCGCTTTTTCATGGGTGACCGCGAGCCGTTCGAAGTGGGTCCGGGCGAGATGCTGTTCTTCAAGAAGTTCACCATCCACGGCATGCCGGAAATCCTCGAGCATCCTCTGTTCATGGTCTCGGTCGACACGCCGCGACGCGACCCCAGCGATATCATCTTCGTCGACCCGGCCGCCGGCACCGCCGCCTCCTTCGTGCAGGCATTGACATGAGCACCCAGGCCCTGGAGATCGTGGCGACGTTCCCGGTCGAGCGGCCGGGCAACCCTACCGTCATGCCGGATGGGCGCGTGCT
The DNA here is from genome assembly GCF_029959745.1 of Pseudomonas sp. PS01298. Lineage (NCBI taxonomy): Bacteria > Pseudomonadati > Pseudomonadota > Gammaproteobacteria > Pseudomonadales > Pseudomonadaceae > Pseudomonas > Pseudomonas sp. PS01298. Next base: position 57,689 of record NZ_JASCPP010000002.1, read on the forward strand.
GGTGTCCGTCTCGGCGATCATCGCGCCGCCGTTCTCGGTGCGTGCCGTGACCGCCGACGGCGAGCACCCGCCTTACCCGAATGCGCGCTGGGCGGGCAAGCCCGACGCGCAGGGCCACGGTATGTCGGCGGTGATCGGCATCCGCACCGACCCACAGGGTATCGTGTGGATTCTGGACATGGGCGGCCCGCAGCAACAGCCACGCCTGATTGCCTGGAACGACCAGGAAAACCGCCTGCAACGCCTGATCGTGTTACCGCAGAATGTGCTGCGCCCCAGCTCCTTCACCCAGGATTTCGTGATCGACTGGCGCCAGCAACGCATCTACATCGCCGACATGACGCTGAACCCGGCGGGCACCAGCGACTACCCGGCGATTATCGTCGTCGACCTGCAAACCGGGTTGTCATGGCGTGCGCTGGAGTGCCATCCAGCCTTGATGCCGGGCGATGAACCGCTGCAAATCGCGGGAAAAACCCTGGCCCTGCGTACCCCGGAAGGCGAAGTGATCCCTTACCGCTACGGCCTGAACCCCATCGCCATCGACCCACTGGGCCGCTGGGTGTACGTCGGCTCGATGTCGGCGCGCCAGGTCTACCGGATCGCCGCAACAGTACTCGCGCAACCGGCGGATGCTGCACGACTGGACGCCGCCGTGGAGTACTGGTGCGAAAAACCCTGTTGCGACGGCTTTGACGTGGATGCCGAAGGCAACGTCTACGTGACCGACATCGCCAACAACGCCATCGGCCTGGCCTCCCCCGCGGGCTATCGCATCCTCGCCCAGGACGACCGGTTGCTCGGCTGGCCGGATGGCGTCGAACTGGATGCCCAGGGCCGCTGGCTCTACATCACCGCCAATCAACTGCACCGTCACCCCTTGCTCAATGCGGGCGAGGACGACAGTCGGCCCCCCTTCCATGTATTGCGTCTGCGAGTGGACGCGCCCATGAACCCAGAGGTAAAACCATGAGTGAAGTACGTGTCTCGATTGCCATTGCACGCCCGGTCGACGAAGTCTGGTCGGTGCTCGGCGGCTACAATTGGCTGCCGCGCTGGCTGGACGTCATTGCCAGCAGCAACCTGAGTGACGGTGGGCGTCTGCGCCAACTGAAAACCGCCGACGGCGCACTGATTGTCGAGCGCTTGCTGACGTTTGACGAAGACGCCCGGCAGTACAGCTACGCCTTGCTCGAAGGCCCGTCGCCGGTAATCGATTATGTCGGCACGATGGCGGCCAAGGACGATGGCCAAGGCGGCACACTGGCGAGCTGGTCCAGCACCTTTATCGTCCAGGGCGCGGAAGAGGCTGAGGTTGTCGCGCATTTCGAGGCGCTGTATGCCGCCGGGCTGCAAGGCCTCAAGCGCGTGGTCGAAGCCCAGGCTTAACCACGCGTCATAAACGCCTGCAGACGCGGCACCATGAAGTCGAGGAAGGTGCGGATACGCTGGGGCACGTGCTGGCCGCCCTGGTACAACGCGTGCACTTCCTCGCAATCATGCCCGTTGTGCGCCAGCAGCTCGACGAGTCGGCCCGCGGCGATATCCTCGTCGATATGAAAATCGGCCAGGCGCGCAATGCCCGCGCCGGCGATAGCCATGCGCCGGACCGTCTCGCCGTTGTTGGCTTGCAGGTTGCCCTGCACGATGCGATCGACGATGCGGCCACTCTGGTTCATCGGCCAGACCGGGGTGGCACGACGAAAGTTGAAGCTCAGGCAGTTGTGCTCGCTGAGGGCTTCGAGGGTTTCAGGCACGCCGTGCTTTTCCAGGTACAGCGGTGAAGCGACGATCTTGCGCCGCGCCACGCCGATGGTCCTGGCACGCAGGGTCGAGTCACTCAAGACGCCAACCCGAAAGGCGACGTCCGTGCGGTCCAGGTACATATCGACGATGTCATCGCACAGCGACAGGTTAATCTGGATATTCGGGTGAGCGTCCCAGAACGCCGGCAGGTTGGGCTCGATGGCCAAGGTGCCGAACGCCACCGAGGCATTGATGCGCACGGTCCCACGGGCTTTTTGCGCACCCTGGGCCAACACCCGCTCCACATCATCGAGGTCAGCCAGCAAGGCAATGCTGCGCTCGTAGTAGATGCGTCCTTCGTCGGTCAGCGACAGCTTGCGAGTGGAGCGCTCCAGCAGGCGCACGCCGAGGCGCAGCTCAAGGCGAACGATCAGTTTGCTCACGGTCGAGGGCGTCATCAGCATCTGGCGCGCGGCCTGGGAGAAACTGCCAGCGTCCACCACGCGCACAAACACCGACATTTCACCCGCTCTGTTATCCACGTTCGTTGCTCCACTGGCTGATTAGTGAAAAATTATCACAAACGCCAGGGGTGCAGAGGCCGATAAACCGCTGCCTTATTCACTTGTCTTGTGAAACGGATTCACCTCACGAGTCAGGAAATCGATCAATGCCCGCGCCGCCGCCGACAGTTGGCGATGTGGTGCGAAGATCACCGAGAACGGCCGCGAACGTCCTGCCGCCTGCTCTAGCAAGGGCACCAGCCGTCCGCTCCGGATGCGCTCGCGCACAATAAACTCGTAGGTCTGGCAGATCCCCATGCCGTGCTCGGCCAGCGATACCGTGCCCAGGACATCATCGGCTACCAGCACAGTCGCCTGGGGCAGCCACTCTCGGTCAACTCCCTGTTCGCGAAACAGCCAGGGGCCGACGCGGCCGCTGCTGGGCATCACGAACGGCAGGCAGGCATGCGCAGACAGGTCATCCACGCTCAATGGAGCGGCCACGCGGCGCAGGTAGTCGGGCGCGGCGACCACGCACAACGACGCATCTTCCAGCTTGCGCCCGATCAGGCCGCTGTCGGGCAAGGCCCCGAGGCGGATGGCCAGGTCATAGCCTTCGGCGACGAGGTCGACATTGCGATTGCTGATGCTCAATTCGATGCTGACCTGGGGGTACTGCCGGTGGAATTGGCACAGCAGGGGCGGCAGCCGGAAGTGGCCGTAAGTGGTCGGCACGCTGAGGCGCACGCGGCCGGTCAAGGCGCCTTCCTGGCCCTGGATCGAGCGTTCGGCATTGTCGATCAACGAGAACGCCGCGCGGGACTGCTCGAGGTAGAGCACACCGGCCTGGGTCAGGCTCAAGCGTCGAGTCGTGCGCCGCAACAGCTGCACGCCCAGACGCGTCTCCAGGCGAGAAATCGCACGGCTGACCACCGACGGCGTCGTCGCCAAACATACTGCACCCGCGCTCAGGGAGCCTTTTTCCACCACGGTGACGAAGACTTCCACATCCGCAAGATAATCGAATCGACGGCTCACTTTTGCCTCCAACGAACAGGTGCTGTTCTCGCCAGCGAGTTTATCGCCACCACAGGCATGAATATAGTGCGCCCAGCCTTCCGGCCCTCTCTTCTCAATCAGGAACGCCCATGCGCACACTCAGCCGAATCGCCCTTGCAATGACGGTATTCACCACGGCACTTCACGCCCAGGCCAGCAACGTGCTGGTGGTGCTGTCCGATGCCGACCACCTCGACCTCAAGGACAACAAAGTCTTCTCCACCGGGTTTTATTTGAACGAACTCATGCAGCCGGTGAAATTGCTGCTCGACGCCGGCCACTCGGTGACCTTTGCCACGCCCACTGGCAAGGCTCCGACGCTGGATAAATCCTCCACCGACGCGGCTTATTTCAACAACGATGCGGCGGCCCTGCAGGTGCACAAGGTGCTGCTCGAACGCCTGAAAATCACCTCGCCGGGTGAGTCGCCGGTGATCAGCCTGTCGCGCGTCGAACAGATCGGCTACGAGCAGTTCGATGCCGTGTACGTGCCCGGTGGCCATGCGCCGATGCAAGACCTGCTGCACAGTGCCGAGCTGGGCAAACTGCTGAAGCACTTCCATGCCAACCAGAAAACCACCGCGCTGGTCTGCCATGGTCCGATTGCCCTGCTCTCGACCTTGTCCGACCCGACGTCCTTCACCCAGCAGCTGGAAAACGGCAACCCCGCCACCGCGACCGGCTGGACCTATGCCGGCTATCAATTCACGGTCATCAGCAACCAGGAGGAAGAACTCGCCAAAGGCCTGCTGAACGGCGGCGCCATGAAGTTCTATCCCCAGACGGCACTGCAACACGCCGGTGGCACCTACAGCAGCAACACCTCGCCGTGGACCAGCCATGTGGTCATCGACCGTGAGCTGGTGACGGGGCAGAATCCGGCGTCGGCACTGGATGTGGGCAAGGCGATCCTCAAGCGTCTGCCGGCCAGGCCCTGACTGCCCAGCTGTGCATTGCAGTCAAGAGTATTGTGCGCGCCAGCGCATTTTTCTCCCGACCTGCGGCAGGGATACTACGGCGCATCAACCGTAGTAATGCCCTGCCTTGCACAGGGCGCAGGAGACTGGATGAACACGCACTTTCAACGTTTGCTCGGCCCGACACAATTCTCGATCGGCCTGGAACTGCCACTGGACAATGACTGGTCCACTGCTGGCCAGCGCCTGCGCGTCACCGAGCAACGCCCCTTTGGCGTGCCCGACATCAAACAGCATGCCCAACTGGCGAAGCTCGCGGACACCGTGGGTTTTCGCGCGCTATGGGTGCGCGACGTACCGGTCTACGACCCGCACTTCGGCGACGCCGCACAGGTGTTCGAGACCTTCTCTTACCTGGGCTACCTTGCCGGCATCACCGACAACATCATGTTGGGCACCGCCGCAGTGGTGTTGCCCTTGCGTCAACCGTGGCTGACCCTCAAGGCCGCCAACAGCATCGACGAGTTGAGTGACGGACGCCTGCTGCTCGGCGTTGCCAGTGGTGACCGACCGATGGAATACCCCTTGTTCGGCGTCGACTACGAGCAACGCGGCGCGCTCTTTCGCAGTGCCGTCGAACTGCTGCAGACCCAAGGAGCCGGACGCCTGCCCCAGGGTGCCGAGTTGCTGCCGCAACGCAAGGAAGCTTTCCCGCTGCTGGTGGCCGGGCTTGGCCAGCAATCGCCGAACTGGATCGGCGAGCATATGGGGGGCTGGCTCGCCTACCCCGGAACCGCCCAGGAACACCGGCGCCGCGTGCGCCTGTGGCGCGAAGTGGGGGGCGACAAACCCTACATCACCTTCCTGCACCTGGACCTTGAAGCCGACCCGCATGCACCGATGAAAACCTTGCGCTTCGGCGGGCGTGGCGGGCGAAACGCATTGATCGAAGAGCTGCAGGCGCTGCGCGAAGCCGGCGTGCAACATGTGGGCTTGCACTTGCGTCACAGTGCCAGGCCCATCGTCGAGGTCATGGAAGAGCTCGCCGAATATGTGTTGCCCCGGTTCCACGGCGCCGCCTGACAGCCGCTCAAGCCCCACGGCGTGGGGCTTGTTTCACACGATGGCGCGAATCGTGCCGCCCTCCACGCGCATTGCCATGCCGTTGAGCGCCGGTGAGGCCGCCAGGTGCAGCACGCTGCTGGCCACTTCCTGCGGCTCGATCATGCGGCGGATCAATGAAGTCGGTTCGGTTTCATCGAAGTAGGCTTGCACCACCTGCTCGGCAGTGATGCCCTTCTGCGCAGCGATTTCCCGGTGATAACACTTGACCGCCTCGGTGCTGGTCGGCCCCGGCAGTATTGAGTTGACCCGCACCGCGGTGCCTTTGGTCAACTCGGCCAACGCCCTGGAGATACCCAGCAGACAGGTTTTCATCGCGCCGTAGTGCACCATCCACGGTTGTGGCTTGATCGCGGACTCACTGCTGATAAACACAATCGAGCCATGCCCGCGATCCAGCATGGCCTTCATCACCAGGCGCGTCATGCGCACCCCGCTCATCACATTCACATTGAAGTAATGAAGCCACTGGGCATCGTCGGTTTCGAAAAAATCGCGGACCTCGAAGATACCCACGTTATTGATCAGAAAATCGATCGGCCCCGCGTCAAGCGCCAGGGCGACCAGGCGCTCCGGGTCACCTTGCGCCGTCAGGTCCGCGACCATCCCCCGACTGTGTTCACCCAGCTCCTGGAGCGCTGAGTCGAGCTCCTCCTGATGCAGGCCGCTGACGACCACGCGGGCGCCTTCAAGGATGAAACGTTGAGCAATGGCCAGGCCAATGCCGGTTGCGCCACCGGTGATCAGCGCGGTTTTTCCGGTCAGTTGGTAATCCATGTGTGCCGCCTTCTTTTGTTGTTTTGCGCACCATCATGCCCCAAGCCAGGAGCGAGGATTTTCAACCATTGGCGAAGACTCAATCCGCAAAGACTGAAAAAACGATCAGCGCCGTTGAGGCGACAACTGCGGCGCGAGCCTATCCAGCAGAAAGTCGATAAAGACGCGGACGCGGTGAGGCAGTTGCTGGCCGGGACCGATAAACACCGCATGAATCGCTTCGGTTTCACCGCTGTCGTAAGCCTGCAGAATCGGCACCAGGCGCCCGGCATCCAGGTCGTCCTGGATATGAAAGCTTGCCAGCCGGGCGATCCCCAGCCCTGCCAGGGCACAACGACGCAGGCTCTCGCCATCACTGACCAGCGTGTTGCCCTTGGGCTCGATCTCGACGCGCTGGCCATCGGCGCCTCGGAACACCCAGGCCTGGGAGTGCCGATGGAAGCCGAAGCTGAGCCGGTTGTGCCGTTGCAGCTCGTCCAGGTTGTCCGGCTGGCCGCAGCGCGCAATGTACTCAGGCGACGCCACGGTGAGCAGGCGGCTCTCCCCAAGACGCCGCTGCACCAGGCTGGACTCCTTCATCGGGCCGGTACGGATGGCAATGTCGGCACGCCGCTCCAGCAGGTCGACGACGGTGTCGGTGAGTTCGATATTCAGGGTGATGTCCGGGTACGCGGCGAAAAAACCGGGCAGCAAGGGCAACAAGCAATGCTGCCCAAACGGCAGGTTGGCGTTGACCTGAATCAGCCCGCTGGGTTTGGCGACATTGGCGATGTCGCGCTCCGCCGAGTCGATCAGCTCCAGGATGCGCAGGCACTCGCTGTTGAATCGCTCACCTTCGGCGGTGAGTTCCAGGCGCCGCGTGGAGCGGTGCAACAGGCGTGCCCCCAGCCGCGTTTCCAGGCGTGCGATCAATTTGCTCACCGCCGACGGCGACATGTCCAATTGCCGCGCTGCCTCAGAGAACGTCCCGGCATTCACGACCCGTGTGAACACTTCCATCTCGCCGGAACGATTGACGTCTTTGATATTTAGCATGAAGTGAATTCACAGATATTTGTCATTCAAGCAGTCTAGCTCATATACAAGACCGACCGTATGGTTAAGCGTTCCAGTATCTGGAGCGCCTGTCCTTTGCGCCCGCGAAGGCCAGTCATCAAACAAGAAATGAGGAGAAGACAGTGAAGATTTTCGTGACCGGCGCGACCGGCTACATCGGCGGCTCCGTCGCCAAATACCTGGTGGATGCAGGCCATGAGGTCAGTGGCCTGCTGCGCAATCCACAGCAGCGCGAGGCCCTGCAGGCGCTGGGTATCACCCCGGTGCTCGGGACCCTGGATGACGCCTGCATTCTCAGCGAACAGGCACGCCTGGCCGATGTGGTGGTCAACGCCGCAAACTCCGACCACCTCGCCTCCGTAGAAACCTTCATCAAGGCGTTGAGCGGCAGCGGTAAAGTGCTGCTGCACACCTCCGGCTCCAGTGTGGTCGGTGACGACGCACGAGGTGCTTACGAACGGGCGGATATTTTTACCGACGAGACGCCCTTTACCCCGATGGACATTCGCAAGGACCGGGTCGAGATCAATCAAATCGTGCGCCGCGCCGGCGTCGAACAGGGCATTCGCAGCATCGTGTTCTGCCCCACGATGATCTACGGCGAATCCCTGGGCGTCGCGTCGAAAAGCGATCAATTGCCCAAGCTGTTCGCCCAGTCACGCAAATATGGCGCCGGTGCGTACATGGGCGCCGGCGTGCATCGCTGGTCCAATGTGCACATCGACGACCTTGCAGAACTCTATCGACTGGCCATTGAGAAAGCGCCATCGGCCTCGCTGTTTTTTGCCGAAAACGGCGAAGCCTCATTCCTTGAAATTGCCACCTCCATCAGCAAGGCCCTGGGTTTCAACGGCAATATTCAAAGTTGGCCTGCCACTGAAGCGATCGCCGAGCTGGGCGATTGGGCACGCTTCGCGATCGGTTCCAACAGCCGCTTGCGCGCGGTGAACGCGCGTGTCCTGCTGGGCTGGAATCCTCAGCGCGAGTCGATCCTGCAGTGGATCGAAAACAGTGGTGTGCAGTGGTGACAGCTGCACGCTCATTCGGTTGATCAAGAGCTCACTTCGGTGAGCTTTTTTACGCGCGTATAAACCCCGGCAGAAAAATCCCAGGCAAAAAAAAGCGTGCGACCAGCACGCTTGATTCAAGCGCCTTGTCGCACGCCAGGCCCAGCCGGGCCTGAAAAGAACACAGCCCGTGTGCCTTAGCCCAGTACTTCCAGGGCTACGCTTTCGATACCGGCGGCATCCAGGCGGTAATGCCGATACAAATGGGTCGGCGGTGCGATCAGGCTGTACTCATCGTACAGGCCATGGCGCCGCACCTTGACGCCGATCCCCTCCTCGGCAATGACTTCGCACACCGCCCCGCCCAGCCCGCCGATGATGTTGTGCTCTTCGACAGTGAGGATCGCGCGGCTATTGCGCGCCGCCGTCAACACCGCTTCACGGTCCAGTGGCTTGATGGTGGTCATGTCGATCACACCGACCGAACGCCCGGCGGCATTCAATGCCCGTGCAGCCTCGATAGCCGGGTGCACGGTCGAGCCGGTAGCGATGATGGTCAGCTCATCGCCGGTCAGGTGCACGGTGGCCTTGCCGAAAACGAAGTCCGGTACGGTGTCGTATACCACCGGATCTCGCCCGCGCTGAATGCGGAAGTAGATCGGCTGCGGGTAGTTGGCCGATGCCAGGATCGCCGCCTTCAGCTGGTTGCCGTCGGCCGGTGCGACGACCGTGATATCGGCGATCGAACGCATGATCGCGAGGTCCTCGGTGGCATGGTGAGAGGTGCCATAGAAGCCCAGTGAGATACCCGCATGGTGACCGATGAGGCGCACCGGCAGCGCCGAGTAGGCCACGTCCATGCGGATCTGCTCGCAGCACAGCAACGGCAGGAACGACGCAAAGGTCGCCACGAACGGCTTCATGCCCACCGCCGCCATACCGGCTGCGGCAGATACCATGTTCTGTTCGGAAATGCCGAACTGCACAAAGCGTTCGGGGTGCAGCGCGGCAAATTTCGACAAGCCGTTGGAGTACTGCAGGTCAGCGGTGCCGGCAACCACCGGCTCACCGCGCTCGACCAGTTCAATCAGGGCATCCGACAGGGCACTCAAACTGGGTGTCTGCTGGTTCAGTTGCCGGTACTGCCAGGAGTTGTTCGACAGCGGAGCGGAATTCATGGCTCAGATCACCTTGCTTTTGATTTCGTCGATAGCACGTTGCGCATCTTCAGGATCCAGATACCCCAAGTGCCAGCCTGGCTCGGTTTCCATGTACGAAACCCCTTTGCCCTTGACGGTATTGGCGATGACGCACACCGGTTGTGTGCGGGCAGTGTCGGCCTTCAGGCGACGCAGCAAGCCGGTGACTGCCGCGAGGTCATGGCCATCCACCACATGGGTCTCCCAGCCGAACGCAATCCATTTGTCAGCCAGCGGCTCAATGCCGATGACGTCATCGACATTGCCGTCGAGCTGGTACCCATTGCGGTCGATGATCGCCACCAGGTTGTGGACCTTGTGGTGAGCTGCACCGAGCGCGGCTTCCCACACCTGCCCTTCCTGCATCTCGCCGTCGCCGAGCATCACGTAGGTGGTGAAGGACTGGTCCAGCATCCGCCCGGCCAGGGCCATGCCCAAGCCGCCGGACAACGCATGGCCGATGGAGCCGGATGAAAAATCCACTCCCGGCACCTTGCGCATGTCCGGGTGGTCCCCCAATGGGTTGCCCAGGCGCGTGTAGTTGTCGAGGATCTCTTTTTCGAAAAAGCCCCATTCAACCAACACCGGGAACAGCCCGACTGCTGCATGCCCCTTGCCCATCATGAAACGGTCACGGTCGGGCCACTTCGGCTCGCCGAACCGCAGGTCCATCACGTCGTAGTACAGCGCGGCGAACAACTCGGCGGCGGAGAACACCGAGGTGTAGTGACCGACCTTGGCGATCTCGATCAGGCGAATGGTTTCCAGGCGAATGAACTGGGCCTTCTCGCGCAGTCGCGCCAGTTCCTGTTCGGTCGGCGTGAAGTCGTGCCCGGCAGTGGCGTGCAAATCAGTCATGTGCGCGCTCCTGAGCCTTCAGACGTGGCGTCATGTAGTCGTTGAGGCGCGGCATCACCTGTTGCGCGGTAAGTGCCATCGAACGGCGCCACAGCGCTTCATCATCCCACTCGTGGAAGGTGGTCATCAGGGTGCCGAACGGGCCGGTCTGCTCACTGAAGGCCACCAGTTGCTCGGTGACCGAATTCACATCACCGTAAATCACCATCTCGTTGATGCAATGATCGACGGTGACTTCCTCGTCGGTCATGTCCGGGCGCGTCTTGAAGATCTTGGTGTAGTGGTTGGTCGCGAGGTTATCGATCATGTAATCGAAGTAGCGTCGCAAAGTGCAGGTTTCCTGGGCCAGGTAGTCCTCGGCCTGGGCCTGGGAATCGGCCACGAATACCGAGCGGGCGACGCGCCAGTTGTTGGCATCGGGCTTGATCCCAGCGCCTTTAGCCCCCTCGCAGTAAGCCTGCCAATGCGATGCCACGGTGGCAGTGGGGTTGAAGTTGGCGGACATCAAGTCCCAATCCTTGGCCCCCGCCAGTTTTGCGGTGCCGGAGAACGGGCTCATCGCCGTGGTTGCCACCCGTGGGAAAGGTTTCTGGAACGGCTTGGGCATGTAACCGATTTCCAGCGCGTGGTGCACCGCGTCCTTGAGAATGACCTGATAGTGCTCGGAGGTGAACGCGTAGGGGGCATCCGCGCCCCAGATCGCGCGGATCATCTCGTAGCAGTCGACCATCATCTGCCCGCGATCCTTGCCGTTGCTGCCATACACTTCGAAGTCGGAAGCCAGCCCGCCCGGGCCGATCCCCATGATGAACCGCCCCTTGGACATGTGATCGAACATCGCGGCATCGGCGGCAATCCGCGCCGGGAAATGATGGGGCAGGTTCAGCACCCCGGTGCACAGTTTCATGCGCTGGGTCAGCGGGATCAGCGTGGATAGAAATTGCAGCGCGTTGGTGATGGGCTCGGTACGCTGCGACGTGTGCTCACCGACCCAAAGCTCATCGAAACCGACGCTATCGGCGTGGACGGCGCAGGCAATATCCTGGTCGTACATCTCGTGATAGTCCCAGCCCTTGTGATGAAGTGGCTGCATAAACATAGCGAGTTTCATGACGTTCTCCTGCTGTTTTCAGTGGCCGGAGTGCTGCAGACACCATGGACGCAACACACCGTTTTCGTAACGTGCACTCGTTTCGCAGGCGTGCCAGTGCCGGCGCTGCAAGTGGCAACGTTCAAACGTGGGTTCAAATCGGCGCGATGCTCGACGCGCCAGTCGTTCAACTTCCGTGCAAGAGCCAGCCTCCGTCCACGAGCAGGTCGATACCGGTCACGTAGGACGACAGTGGCGAAACCAGGAACAGGGCGGCATCGGCGATTTCCCAGGGCTCGGCGGCGCGGCCCAACGGGATGTTGCCCAGCACATTGTTCTGTCGGTGTTGTTCAAGCAGCTGTGGTGCCAGGTTGCCCGGCGTCGCCGTCAACCCCGGCGAGATCGAGTTGACCCGGATCTTGAACGCGCTCAAGTCCTTGGCCAGGCTTCGCGTCATGGCCAGCACGGCGCCCTTGGACGCGTCATAGGTGCAGTGATTGGCCATTGGCCGGTGGCCGCACACCGATGACAGATTGACGATCGCGCCGCCGTCGCCCTGCCGGCGCATGTAGTGCTGCGCCGCCTGGGCACCGAGGAACACCGCACGCGTATTGATTGCATGCAGCCCATCCCAGAACCCTGCATCGATGGCATCAATCGCCTTCAGCGGGTAGACGCCGGCATTGTTGATCCAGATATCCAGCCGGCCAAAACGCTCGACTGCGACATCCGCCAGTTGACGGATCGCTTGCGGGCAACTGACATCGGTCGAGTGAAACGCCACGCTGAAACCGGCCTCGACCAACTCAGCACTGCGCTCCGGCGCCAGGCTGCCGATCAGCACATTGGCCCCGGCTTCGGCCAGGCGCCGGCTGATGGCAAAGCCAATGCCACTGCTGCCGCCCGTCACCACCGCGGTTTTCCCGGACAGGTCCAGCAGCCCGGCGAAGGGCTGGTAAGGCAAGGCTTGATAGGGTCCGGACATGTTCTCACCTGCTCTTTGTTTATCGTTGATCATGCGGTAGCCAGGGCCATGATGCGGTCCGGCGCAATCTGCGACCGCTCGAGGATGCCTTGGCAGCAACCGCGAGCCATGACCATGACGCGATGGGATAGGCCGATGACTTCCTCCAGGTCGGAACTCACGACGATCACCGACATGCCGGCCTTCGACAGCTCAATGATCAATTCGTAAATTGCCGCACGCGCGCCCATGTCGATGCCGCGGGTCGGCTCATCGAGAATGATCACCTTGGGATTGCGCGCGATCCATTTGGCAATCACGACCTTCTGCTGGTTACCGCCCGAGAGCTTGTCGAGCCGTTGCCCCGCCACGCCCTTGATCCCCAGCGCGGCAATACGCTCGTGGGCGAAGGCCGTCACGCGGTGGTTGGCGACGATGCCGCAGGCGCTGAGCCGGTCGAGGTTGCAGTACGCCAGGTTCTCGGCAATGGTCTGCGTCAGCACCACGCCTTCGGATTTGCGGTCTTCGGGAATCAGCACCACACCGGCGCCGATCGCGGCCAGCACGTTATTGGCCGGCAGCGGTCGACCGTTCAACAGCACGTCGCCGTGGCTGACGGCGCTCAGCCCGGCAATCGCCTGCACCAGCTCGGTACGGCCAGCCCCGACGATGCCGGCGATGCCGAACACCTCCCCGGCCTTGACCTCGAACGAGATGTCGCGAAAGCGCCCGGCCTTGTCCGACAGCTGCTCCACGCGCAGGACCACGGCGTCCTGCGGCGCCGGCAACTCGGGGAACAACCGTTCGATGGGCCGTCCGACCATCTGCGACACCAGCACACCCACCTCGGCCGCCCCGCTCTCGTGGCGAGCGATCAGGTGCCCGTCCCGCAGGACCACGACCTTGTCGGCGATCCGCGCAATCTCGTCCATGCGATGGCTGATGTAGATAAACGAGACGCCCTGCTGCTTCAGGGTTTCGATTTGCTGGAACAACCGCTCGGTTTCTTCCTTGCCGAGGGCCGCCGTGGGTTCGTCGAGAATCAACAAGCGTGAATTGAGTGTCAGCGCACGCGCGATTTCGACCAGTTGCTGGGCGGCAATCTTCAACTCCCGCACCGGCGTTTGCGGCGAGATATCCAGCCCCAGGCGCTGCAATTGCTTGGCGGTCTCGCGGTGCAGGGTCTTGCGGTCGATGATTGCGCCACGCGTCGGCAGATGGCCGAGAAACACGTTCTCCGCCACGCTCAAGTCCGCCAGCAAATGAATTTCCTGATGGATCATATTGACCCCCAGCGCCATGGCGGCCGCCGGACCGTTCGGCGCGTAGGGCTCGCCCGCCAGGAGCATGCTGCCTTTGGACGGCGCCAGGGCGCCGGCAATAATCGAGGAAAAGGTCGACTTGCCCGCGCCATTTTCCCCAAGCAAAGCCACCACTTCGCCGTAGCCGATATCGAGGCTGATGTCCTCCAGCACGCGCACCGAGTTGAACGATTTGCCGATCTGCGTAGCCCTGAAAAGAGGTGCCGGGACCGTTGGGTGAGTACTCATGACGTGCCCTCCTGGATCCGGTTCACGGGTGCTGCTCAAGGAACGTCGCCACGTTGTCGCGGGTGGTGACAAAGGCCGGTAGCAACTGCGTCTTGGCCACCGGCTTGCCCTGTTGCAGGTCGAGCGCGGTACGCAGCGCCGTGCGGCCCATTTCCACCGCCTGCTGGGTGATGGTCATGTCCATCTTGCCGTCGCGAATCGCCTCCAGGGCCGAGGGCAAACCGTCGTACCCGAACACCCAGACCTTGTGATCGATATTGGCGACCTTGACGGCTTGTGCCGCCCCCAGCGCCGGTGCATCCGAACGGCCGATGAACACATTGATCCCGGGATTTTTCTGCAACATGTCCTGGGCGACTTTGAAGCCGTTGTCCTGCAGCCAGTCGGTGGGCTTGCGGTCGACGATCTTCATCCCCGGCGCGTCTTTCAACACCGCGTCCAGGCCCTGGGCCCGGGCCACTTCAGTGGAGTCGCCCAAGGTGCCCTGCAGCAGGCCGATTTCAGCCGTGCCACCGGTCAGCTTGATCATTTGCCGAGCCAACTCCCCCGCCGCCGCGAGGTTATCGGTAGCGATGTACGCGTCGCATTCGACATTTTTCGGGAAGTTGTCGATGCAGATCACGGGCACACCCTGCTGCCGCGCCAGGCGTACCGGCACCGCCGAGGCCGCACTGCCGGTGGCGGTATAGAGCAGCACATCGATGCCTTTGCTGAGCATGTCCTGGATCTGGCTGACCTGCCGCGCCGGATCAGCCTGAGCGTCTGCCACCAGCACATTCTTGATCCCGAGTGCGTTGGCTTGCTGTGTCACGCCGTCACGTACCATCAGGTAGAACACCCATTGCAGGCTCGGGATCGACATGCCGACGGTGATTTCACCCACGGGCTTGGACTGGGCGTGCGCACTGATCGACATCAGGCAGCCAAGCAGAAGCGCGAGAGCACGCACTGGAAACGCTGAAAGCTTCATGGTTTTTATCCTTATTATTTGGGCTTGGAATCAGTCAGGGTTGCGCTTGAGCAGGTCAAGCATCACGGCAAACGCGATAACGGCGCCGATGACCACTTGCTGGACGAAGGGTGAAATGCCGGCCAGGTTCAAGCCGTTGCGTAAAACGCCGATGATCAGTACACCGATGAGAGTGCCGACCACGCTGCCGGCACCGCCCTTGAGGCTGCCGCCACCGATGACGACGGCAGCGATCACGTCCAGCTCATAGCCCACGCCCGCGCCGGCCCCGGCGGTGTCCAGCCGGGAAGTCATGATGATGCCGCCCAGGGCTGCACAGACTCCGGAGATGATGTACACCGCGCTGGTGTAGGCCTTGACCCGGATTCCGGCGAGCTTGGCGACTTTGCTGCTGCCGCCGATGGCGTACAGGCTGCGCCCCGCAACGGTGAACCTGAGGACAAACCAGAACAGCAGTGCGAGTACCACGAAGCACCCGACCGTCAGTGACAGCACGCCAGCGTAGCGAATCACCGAAAGGTTGCTGAACCACTCCGGGAAGCCGCTGATTTGCGCGCCATCGGTGACCATGTAAGCGAGGCCTCGCGCCACCGACATCATTGCCAGCGTGGCAATGAACGACGGCAAGCCGGCCTTGACCACCAGCAACGCAGTGGTCGAACCACACGCCGCACCGACGAGAATGGCACCGAGCATGGCGACCCACATGGGCAGCCCGACTACCTGACCGAGCCAACTCATGGCCATGATTGCCACGGCCAGTACGGCGCCTACCGACAGGTCGATGCCGCCAATCAGGATGACCAGGGTCATGCCCAATGCCATGATGCCGAGGACCGTGACCTGATCGAGTACATTGAGCAAGTTGCTCACGGTCAGGAAACTATGCGTCGATACCGTCAATACAACACACAACAGCAATAGACCGATCAACGGGCCGGCGACACTGGTGTCCAGGCCGACCCACTTTGGAAGCGATCCGGCCAGTCTGAACTTGCCCAACAACTGATTGTTCATACCCATATCCACTTATTATTTAATTGTTATAAGAACGAGCACTGCGCAACTAACGAATCAGTCTTGCAACTGACGGTACCGCCCACCCATGTACAACAGTGGGTCGTCGAGTGGCTGGGTGATAACCTCCAGGACATTGCCGATAAACACGGTGTGCGTCCCGTGCTCCAGGGTTTGCACCACTTCGCAGAAAATCGCCGCCTGGGCGTCGGCCAGGTACCGGATACCCTGTGCTCCCGTGCGCCATTGACCCTCTACAAAACGCCGTTCGCGCAGGTCGGGCTGGCTGAAGATCCTGCAGATCGGCTCATGCTGGCTTTGCAGCATGTTCACGCAGAACAGCCCGGATCGCTTGATCACCGGTGAAGCGCTGGCAGTGCGGTTGATGCAGATCAGGGCCGAAGCCGGGTCCATCGACACCGAGGAAAACGCGGTGGCGGCCAGGCCGTGGGGCCGGCCCTCATCGTCGAGTGTGGTGATCAGGGTCAAGGACGAGGCAAAGCGTCCCATCGCGGTTTTGAATGGGCCGGCCAGGTCGATCGAAGGGGCAGCCTCCTGATAATTAACACGCATCTTGAAACCCTCTTATTGTGTAGTGACTCACACGCTCGGTATTCATTATTCGCAATCTTCCCTACTTTTCTATTCACTTTTAAAAAATTGACTTTTCACCGACCGCGTAAGATGAAGCCAACAACAAAGACATTTGAATCACGTTCACATATCCCCTGAAATGCCCATGGCAAAGCCTTCGCGCCGGCGCAACTGCGCTCACGACTTACTTAACTAATGGAATTAGCTGAAGAATCGTTTAATACTTTGCGAACAATTAGAAAACAGCCTCGTGAGATGAATCATCATGGTGGATCGACTACAGGACATGCGATTGTTTCGGCTGGTCGTGCAGACAGGCTCACTGTCCACCGCCGGGCGGCAGATGGGCCTGTCGCCCGCGGCCATGAGCGGACGGCTGAAGGCAATGGAAGAGTTTTATGGCCTGCGCCTGCTCAAGCGCAATACACGCAGCTTGAGCCCGACCGCTGAGGGTCAGTTGCTTTTTGAGAACGCGCTGAAGATTCTCGAAGACGTCGATGCCCTGGACAACATCATCAAGAACGGTCACAGCGACCTGCTGGGTACCATCGGCCTGACCTGCCCCACGGACCTGGGTCGCCAATGGGTCAGCCAACTGGTGGATGCCTTCCTGCGCGACAATCCGCATGTCAGCGTTCGCCTGTTTTTCACCGACCGGATCCTGGACTTTGTCGAGTCCGGTTCAGACATTGCGATCCGCTTCGGCGACCTCCCGGACAGTTCATTGATCGCGCGTTCGCTGGGTGTCGATCGGCCGATGATTTGCTGCGCGCCCGAGTACCTCCACCGCTACGGCGCCCCGCTGACGCCGGAAGACTTGCACCAGCACAATTGCCTGGTGCAACTGCGCGCGGACTTTGCACTGGATCGCTGGAAATTCATCAAGGACGGGGTCTCGACCACCATCCAGGTCAAGGGCAACCGCCTCGCCAACGACGGTTTTACCCTGCGCCAGTGGGCGATCCAGGGCCTGGGGATTATCTGGAAGTCAGTCTGGGAAGTCGCCGACGATATCCAGGCTAAACGCCTGATCCCGTTGCTGGAAGACTATCAATGCCCAACGGCCGGCTTTCACCTGCTCACCGAAGGCGGGAAGAAATTGCCGCAGCGGGTCAAGTCGTTCGTGGAGTTCGCCGTGCAGTACTTCAAGCATCTCGACATGCCGGCCCGGCACGTCCTGGCACTCAACCAAGCGGCACAGCCTGCAGGTCGTCCAGAACCGGCTTGAGCGCTCCCGCCAGTCGTTCGTAGGCGCGGTGCATGCCCTCATAAAAGGCGCTGCGCGACGGGTCGGGCAGCGCGACGCTTTGCACCGGCGCACGCCAATCCGTGGCGGTCTGCTGCAAGTCGGCAAAGACCCCGGCACCATGACCCGCGAGCATCGCCGCGCCCAACACGCCGTATTCGGCGCTGGGCAGCTTGTGATAAGGCAAACCCAATACGTCGGCCTTGATCTGGCGGAACACCGGGCTGTTGGCACCACCTCCCAGGCTGATCACCCCACCCAACCCTGCGACGTTGTCGATGTCCCGCATGCAGCGCAGAAACTGCGCATATTCATAAGCGATCGACTCGAGCATCGCCCGGTATTGGTCGGTGCGGTCATGCGACCAGTCAAGGCCGACAAACGCCCCCGACAGCGACGCATCGAAGGGGGCATGCCGCCCGCCACAATGAGGCAGGTACAGCAGCTTGTTGCGGGCACACAGTGCCGCCGCCCTGGCTTCCAGTTGCAGGCATTCGTCCGGTGTGAGGCCAAACCCCTTGAGCGTCAGGCCAGCGCCACCCACATACGCCATCGAGTAGTACATGCCGGGAACGCAATGCCGGAACGTCGACAGGGTCTTGTGTTGCGCGTCCACGGCAAAGGTGTCGAGCAAGGTCGCGAGCACGGCTCCCGTACCGGCTATATCGAAGAGTTGCCCACTGGCGAACGCGCCGGTCCCGAGCAGGGAGGCCGCGATGTCGGCGCACCCGGCGAAAATCGGCGTGCCGACCGGCAATCCGCAGTCACGCGCCGCGCGTGCGCACACCGCGCCAATCCGGTCCCAGGGCCTCACCAGTTGGGGCAACCGTTCGGCGTCAAGGTGAAACTCATCGATCAACGAGGTATTCCATTGCAGCGTGCGGCTGTCGGCAAAGCTGTTGAAACCCAGGTAAGTGTCATCCATGAAGGCCGCGTCGGCCTCCAGCGCGGCCATGCGTCCAGCCACATAGGCCGCGGGCATGATGAGCTTGCTGACCCGTCGATACACCTGGGGCTGCTCATCGCGCCAATACAGCCACTTCGCCGCATGAGTGGCACTCACCGGGCCGCCCGAGCGCTCGATGATCTGTTGCTCGTAGGGCTTGAGTCGCTGCACCTGGCTGGCACACCGCATGTCCAGCCATGAGTCATACGGCGTGGTCGCTTCCCAGTGACGGCCGATCGTCGAGATGCCAGCCATTTGTCCGCATATCGCAATACCACACACATCACGCGCATTGATGGAGGGCTGGGCCAGGGCGTCGGCGATGGCGAGCATGACCGAGGCGTACATTTCGTCCGGGCACTGCTCGTAGACCCGAGGCGCGGGGTTGGACAAACGCGCCGGACGGCTGGCAGCGCCCCGTCTTCGACCGCTTTCGTCAATAACGCCGACACGGGTGCTGGAGGTGCCCATGTCCACCCCGATAAACAAGGCTTTACGCTTCAAGAGTCACTGCTCGCAGAATCAAACGCCGAGGGTTGAGCACACAGAATACTGCGATCACGGCCGCTGCGGCAGAGGCCCCTCAGGGTCCCCCGGGACGCGGCGGTGAGGCTCAACAAGGCGGCTCATTCCGGGCCCGCAGCATGTCAGCGATAACCCTGGCCAATGCGGACTGATCAAACGGCTTGGGCAAACGCGTCAACGCGCTTTTGAGGTCCACTGCCACCTCTGCGAAGCCGGACGAAAGGATGATCGGCAGCGCCGGAAACAGCTGCTCGAGGGTGTTGGCGAGCTCGACCCCGTTCATCTCCGGCATCGCCATGTCGGTGATGACCAGGTCGAAGCGCTCTCCCTGCGTCAGGCACGCCAACGCAGCCTGCCCTCCCGCCGCCGGCGTGACGCGATGCCCGAGGTCTTCAAGCATCGCGCCGGTGCTGATCAGCACCAGCGGGTCGTCATCCACCAGCAGGATATCGAGGGGTTGCACGTGGAATGTGTCAGGCGGGCTTTGGGTTGATACCGGTTCAGTGGCATCCGGCGAACTGTGCACCTCGGCAACCGGCAACCAGAGTTCGGCACGCGTGCCCTCGCCCACCACACTCTTGAGCACAAAGTGGCCCTTGGATTGCGCCGCCAGGCCATGCACCATCGACAGCCCCAGCCCTGTGCCTTTGCCCGCGCCTTTGGTGGTGAAGAACGGCTCCATCGCACGCTGCAGGGTCGCCTCACTCATCCCCGGCCCGGTGTCGATGACAGCGATGCAAATCAGCCGGTCGGAACCGGGCGGGCTGCCGGGAAACGAATCCTCCCTTGCCGAGATCAGAATCCGCCCCTCGCCGACCATGGCATCCCGGGCGTTGATGACCAGGTTCATCACGGCCATTTCCAGTTGGCTCATGTCGACCAGCACAGGGCGCAGGACCAGCGGGAACTGAGTGTCGACGCGAATGCCGGCGCCGAGCATGCGGCACAGGAGATCGGACATGTTTCTGATCAGGCCGCCCACATCCACAGGCTGCGGATCAAGCTCCTGACGACGGGCAAACGCGAGCATACGCTGGGTAAGCGTCGCGCCGCGTTGAGCGCCCGCGATGGCATTATTGAGCAATGACTGGACTTTTGAATCCTGTGGCACGCGCTTCCTGGCCAGCTCCAGGCTGCCGAGGATAACCATCAGCAGATTGTTGAAGTCATGCGCGATCCCGCCGGTCAGTTGACCCAGGGACTCCATTTTCTGCGCCTGGAACAACGCTTCCCTGGTCTCCTTGATCTCCTGTTGCGCCTGCACGCTTTCGGTCACGTCGCGGGTGATTTTCGCGTAGGCAATCAGCTCCCCCTGCTCATTTCTGATCGGGTCGATCACCACATGGACCAGGAACCGCGTACCGTCCTTGCGCACGCGCCAGCCCTGCCCTTCGTATCGCCCCTCACTGACGACCGTGGCCAGGGCACGCTGAGGCACATGATTGGCGACGTCATCCGCCTGGAAAAACATTGAATAATGCCTGCCGATCACTTCGGCAGGCTCATACCCTTTGATGCGCTGGGCGCCAGCGTTCCAGGTGGTGATGATGCCGTTGGGGTCCAGCATATAGAGGGCGTAGTCGGTGACGCCTTGCACGAGCAGGCTGAACTGCTGCTCGCTCTGGCGCAGTGCCTGCTCTGCCGCCCGGCGTTCAGTCAAGTCGCGCGTGACTTTTGCGAAGCCGATCAGCGAGCCATCCTCTGCGCGTATCGGGTCGATGATCACCAGGGCCCACAGGCGCGTGCCGTCTTTCCTGACTCGCCACCCTTCGCCTTCAAAGCGGCCTGACTCATCCGCGCTCTTCAGCGCCCGGCCGGGCAGGTCGGATGCCAGGTCCTCCGGCGTGTAGAACAACGAGAAGTGCTTACCCAGCACTTCGCTTTGGTCGTACTGCTTGATCCGCTTGGCGCCCGAGTTCCAGCTACGAATCAGCCCATTCGTATCAAGCATGTAGATGGCGTAGTCCACCACGGCTTCCACGAGCAACCGATAACGGTCTTCCGGGTGGTTGGGCTGATTGGCAGGCACGGATGGCATCAGGGTAGCCTCGAAGAAAAATGAGGGTTTCGACCTGATCAGTATGTCGAATAATCGGCTGCGCGAACCAGCTTAATCTGGGTCCTGCAGAAAAACCTCGAGGGTTGTGCCCACCGCATTGGCGCAACGGGCTGAGCACGCCGATGGTCAACTCGAGTCGAAACCCACCGTCCGAATTTGATATCGTCCCTGAAGATGATGGTTAAACGGAGCTTTATCATGGACGACGGCGCCCCCCTTCCCCAGACAGAATCAAAGCGCTTGGAACGCGTGGCGCAGCTGTGCGCCCGGGACACTCAAGAAGATCCCGTTTTCAATAAAATCGTGGCAATGACCAGTGAGTACTTCAACGCGCCGATCGCGCTGATCTCCATCGTCGATAAGCACGAACAATGGTTCAAGGCGCGCATCGGTATCGAGGAGTGTTCCACACCGAGAAGTGCCTCGTTCTGTGCCTACTCGCTGCTGGACAATCAGCCCCTGGAAATCCTGGATGCACGCAGCGACCCGCGCTTCAAAGCCAATATCCTGGTGACGGGCGCACCGTTTATCCGCTATTACGCCAGCGCCCCGCTGTTGACCGACGATGGCTTATCGCTGGGCAGCCTGTGCTTTATCGATACCGTTGCGCGTGCGCCGATGAGTGCGCAAGA
This sequence comes from Pseudomonas sp. PS01298, assembly GCF_029959745.1. NCBI lineage: Bacteria > Pseudomonadati > Pseudomonadota > Gammaproteobacteria > Pseudomonadales > Pseudomonadaceae > Pseudomonas > Pseudomonas sp. PS01298. The sequence continues at coordinate 79,526 of NZ_JASCPP010000002.1, forward strand.
CGCGGCGATGCTCAACCACCTGGCCGAACTCGTGATGATGCGGATCATGGGCGTACGCTCCAGGAACTACATTGACCAGCCGACCGGCCTGTTCAACCGCTTGCGGTTCGAAGAGGATATCCGTGAGACGCTCACCCGCGAGGGCGCGATCAGGATTTACGCGGTGGATGTCACCTCCCCCAAGTTTCTCAACGATGTGGTCAAGGCCTTGGGCTACAGCTTTGCGCAGGACCTGATCCTTGCGATAAAACAGCGCTTGCACGCCCTCCTGCCGCCGGAGTGCCTGCTGTATAAAATCAGCCCGACGCGTTTTGGCTTCCTGATCGCGGGCAGGGTTGATCGAGAGCTCATCAGCCCGCGGATTATCGAGAGCTTCAAAACGGCCGTCGATTGCCACGGTATTCCTATCCTGATGCACGTCGGCATTGGCATCCTGCCGATTAACGACAACGACGAGCAGGACTGGCTGCGCTTGGTCATCAGCGCTGCAGATGCCGCGAGAGACCGTGGCCTGGGCTATTTACTCTATGACCCCACGTTCGATGCCACGCAACAACGGGCCTTCACCCTCTTGAGTTCGCTGTCGCAGGCCATCCGCGCCGAGGATCAGCTCAGGCTGGTATTTCAACCGAAAATCAACTTGCCCAGCGGCAGATGCGAGGCGGTAGAAGCCCTTATCCGCTGGGATCACCCACTGCTGGGGACCATCAGCCCCGCAGAATTCATACCGCTGGCTGAAAAGACCGCATTGATGCCGTCCTTGACCTCATGGGTCCTGAACGCGGTGATCGATCAAGCCACTCTCTGGCGCAAACGGGGACTGGTCCTGAAAATCGCGATGAACGTCACGGTGGGCGACCTGGAAAGCCCCGCCTTCGTTGACACACTCATCGGGCGTCTTGAGGCTGAGCAACTCCCCGCAGACCGACTGGAGTTGGAATTCACTGAAAGCACCCTCATGACCAACCCGACGGAAGTGGTTCAGCAACTCACCCGCCTGCGCGATATGGGAGTCGAGGTTGCCATCGACGACTTCGGTACCGGCTACAGCAACTGGATCTACCTGAGTACCTTGCCGACCAGCACGGTCAAGCTGGATCAGTCCCTGATCAGCAACCTGACAACCAATGAAAAAGATAAACGCCTGGTGAAAAACCTGATTGAACTGGCCAGTGGCCTGGGCTATCGCGTGGTGGCCGAGGGCGTGGAAAACCAGGACATTTTCGACCTCGTGAAAGCGTGGGGCTGCCACGAGGCGCAGGGGTATTTGATAGGCAAGCCAATGGCTGCAAAGGATTTGGAGGCGTGGGTGAACAGTCACGCGTTTACCGCGTAAACACCGGTGTCAGGGCTGGAACCCCAGGGAACCGGGAGGAAATGAAAAGAGAGACCGAGGTCTCTCTTCATAAATCGCAGGCAAAAAAAAGCCACTCTATTGAGTGGCTTTTTCTTTGTGTTTGGAGCGGGAAACGAGACGTGTACTAGGACGCTAAGTCGTTGTTTCCCAAACACTTTCTTCGCTGAGGTGGCTAGCGAAGACCTCAATTGTAGCCTTGTTTTTCGTCCCCGGCAACAAGTTCGTCCAAAGAAATCCAACGACGTCCAGAGACGTGCACTCCGCACCGGAGCCGCATTCGGCAACATCGCCATACGGACGGCCTCGAACTCGCCACACCAGTTCTCTGCTTCCACATCGAATGCGATGCCGACCAGCTAGCAGCCTTCCGATGTCGCCGATCTCGGCGCAGTTCGGATGCCACCGTGGAAGTACACGCACCGGCGCACTGTGGCACTCACCGGAGCAGGCCGCGCCAAAGGAACGCACACCCTAGCCATGATGGGTAGGCGCGCGATTCTTTATGGGTATATCAGGATGCCAGGATAAGAATGACGGGAGCGGATTCGCTGCGTCTGACTGGACGTTGGATGGGGATTGCGCCCTCTTCGCATCCCTTGAGACCGCTGGCATATCAGGTCATACCCAGGCGGTTTTGCAGAGGCCGCAACTTCTTACGACCCTGATAGCGTGAGCGTCACTGTCGGGCTTGCTTCCCGATGCTCGGCCTTCACTTGACCAATAGATTTTTGCACATCGAACACGCGCCGGCTACCAGCAACGCGAACCGTAGAGACGCAATTAAGACCATGAACAAGCGGATCTCGGATCTCGCTTCTGCAGAGGCCGACCATGAGGTTGGCACCAAAGGAGTCGCTATGTAGTTCTCCTAGAAGGAGATGGGAGCATGTACGACAAACCACCTCTAACCAAGGTGTTCTATCGCCCGATTGAAGCCTCCATCAGGTGGGCCGGGTTGCTGCGGTTCAAACATCTTGTCCTGGCCTCGATCTCGTCGCCAAGGAACCTACCGAAGTCGTTAGATTGTCCCCGTTGGAGCGAGCTTCGCCTGTACACCGACCGCATCTACGATGGAATCCTTAACGGGGAGTTGCCGTTCGGGGAGAACGGCATCACGACACATGATCCCGCTTTGATCGACTCCCCTGATCTCACCGTTCGCCACGTCGATCTGAAGCGTTGGATGCACCAGCACTACCCCGAGCACCGGCCAGGCTTTCTATTCTCGCGCAGCGAACGCATCGCCCATCCGGTCATCTCGCTGGAGACCGGGCAAGCCATGCTGGTCGAACAGTTGGCGCTGAAATCCGCCTTGGAGCAGTCCAGACGCCAACTTCGCGAGTTGCAGGACAAACACAATGCGCTGCTCAAGCAATCCACGGTGATCCCCGCCTGCGCGCAGTGCCCGATCAGCGATCGGGCCGAGGCCACCTACCTGAACATCATCGGGGCCATGCTGGAGTTGATGCTCGGCCAGTCGCCATCGGGCACGCCGTACTCCAGCTTCAAGACGCAGGAGGCCGTGGTCAGCGCACTGGTCGCCCATCACCACGGCGTCATGGGTATCGCCGAGCGGACATTGAACGGCAAGTTCGCCACGGCCAGGCGCCGGCTGCATAGCGCCACGCTCTGAGGATTTCCAGCTTGTATGTGCAATCGCGGAGATTGCATTTGCAATGTCTTTCCGCAGCCGTGTCTATTGAATAGAGGTCACGCCAACAAACGCCACTGAGCGTTCAGGAGTGACCGCCATGTCGCAAACACCTGTACTGCCGCCCAACGAGCGCCGCATCCTGCGCCTGGAAGAAGTCGAAGCGAAGTCCGGCTTCAAACGTGCCCACATCTACAACCTGATGAAGAAGCGCCAGTTCCCGCAGGCGCTGCGCCTGGGTGTGCGTGCCGTCGGCTGGGATTCCATCGAAATCGACCAGTGGATCGCCGAGCGCGTCAACAACCGGGCCTGACCCGTTCTCCCGCGGACCTTCCATCCTCACACGGAGAACGCCATGCAGGTCGTATCCATCATTTCAACGAAAGGTGGCGTCGGCAAGACCACCACGGCCGCGAACCTGGGCGGGCTCGTCGCCGATGCGGGGCTGCGCGTGCTGCTGATCGATCTCGACGTGCAGCCCACCTTGTCGTCCTACTACGAACTGGGCCACCGCGCGCCTGGCGGCATCTACGAGTTGCTGGCCTTCAACGAGCGTGACCTCGGCCAGCTCGTGTCCCGCACGATCATCACGGGCCTGGACCTGGTGCTGTCCAACGACCACCGGGGCGAGTTGAACACCTTGCTGCTGCACGCGCCGGATGGGCGCCTGCGGCTGCGGCACCTGCTGCCGATCCTGGCTCCGCTCTATGACCTGGTGCTGATCGACACCCAGGGCGCGCGCTCCGTGCTGCTGGAGATGGCGGTGCTCGCCTCCGACGTTGCGCTGTCGCCCGTGACCCCGGAAATCCTCGCGGCCCGCGAGTTGCGGCGCGGCACCATGCAGTTGCTCGAAGACATAGCACCGTACCGGCACCTGGGCATCGAACCACCGGCGCTGCATCTGCTCATCAACCGCGTCCACCCGGTGTCGGCGAACGCTCGGCTGATCCAACAGGCCCTGCGCGACCTGTTTCAAGATCATGCCGGCATCCGGGTGCTGACCACCGACGTGCCGGCCATCGAGGCCTATCCGCGCGCCGCGACACGCGGCCTGCCGGTGCATCGGGTCGAGTACCGCCAGCCACCGGGCAGAGTCGCCCCCGCCGCGCTCCACACCATGCGCGACCTCGCTGGCGAACTGTTCCCGCAATGGCAGCACCGATTTGCCGCGGTGTCCGGCCGCCCGCCATTCCCTCTTGATACCGGGAGGCCCCATGGCGAACGCACATGAACTGGCCCGAGGCCACAAGCGGCTGCGCGCCCTGATCGAATTCGCTGTCGGTGAGGGCTGGCACGTCAAGCGCACGCCGGGCGGCCACCTCAAATTCACCAAGGCAGGCTGCGCCGCGATCTACACCAGTTCGACGGCCAGCGACCACCGAGCGGCCCTCAACGCCCGCGCGCAAATCCGCCGCGCCGAGCGCGAGGCCCGATCCCAGGCGCAGGGAGGCTGCCATGGCTGAGATCACCTCCCAGCAAATGGCCGGCAAACTGCTCGCAGCGGGGTTCGAGCGCAGCGGTCCGTCCGCGGCGGCCTTGAGCGACCCGATCGCCGACACGCCCATGGTCGTGACCCTCGACCAACTGCGTCCCTACGACCACGACCCACGCAAGAAGCGCAATCCGGCCTACGAGGACATCAAGGCGTCCATCCGCGAGCGCGGGCTGGACGCGGCACCGGCCATCACCCGACGGCCTGGCGAGGAACACTACATCATCCGCAACGGCGGCAACACGCGGTTGGCCATCCTGCGGGAGCTGTGGTCGGAGACCAAGGACGAGCGGTTCTTCCGCATATCGTGCCTGTTCCGCCCGTGGCCCAGTCGTGGCGAAGTTGTCATGCTGACCGGCCATCTGGCCGAGAACGAATTGCGCGGCGGCCTCACGTTCATCGAGCGCGCTCTCGGTGTCGAGAAGGCGCGCGAGTTCTACGAGCAGGAAAGCGGCACCACCTTGAGCCAATCCGAACTGGCCCGCCGCCTTGCGGCCGATGGCTTCCCGGTCCAGCAGTCGCACATCAGCCGCATGAACGACACGGTGCGCTACCTCCTGCCCGCGATCCCCGCCGTGCTCTATGCTGGCCTCGGCCGCCACCAGGTCGAACGCCTGTCGGTCATGCGCAAGGCCTGCATGTTCGCGTGGGAGCGCTACGCCAAGGGCCGCACGCCGGTCCAGGACTTCGACGAGTTCTTCCAGGAAGTCTTGTCGCAGTTTGATGTGCAGGCCGATGAGTTCTCCGCGCAGCGCGTACAGGACGAGCTGATCGGCCAGATGGCCGAGCTGCTGGGCGTCGATTACGACGTGCTCGCGCTGGACATGACCGAATCCGAGAGCCGCCAGCGCGCTCTGGTCAGTGATCCGACGCCACCCTCGACACCGCTCGCCTTGCCGGAGCCTGGGGCTATCGCGCGTCCACCTGCCAACACCGCGCCGCCTACCACAGAGCCCGTATCGGCAGCGCAGCCTGCAGGCCCCGCGTCTGCCCCCTCAGCGCGAGAGAGCGACACAGATGCCAACGAGGCGAGGACGGCGAGTCCGGCAACCGATCATCAGCGGCTTCAGGAGCACATCGTCTCGCCGGCGCCGACGACCGAACGGCTCCAGTCCATCCAGCGCATGGTCGCCGACCAATTGGGCGATGCGTTGCCGCCCGACTTCTCGGCGAACGTCTTGCAGTCAATCCCCGTGCAAGCTGGCGGGCTCTATCCGATCTCTGATGTCTGGTACATCGACGCGAGTCTGGAGACGCCCGAGCGCCTGCGCATCCACGTCGCGCAGTTCGCGCGCGAGATCGCGGGTGACGCCGGCCTGGACGAGTGCATCGAAGACAGTCCAGACGGCATCGGTTTCGCTTGCCGTGCCTACGCCCAGGACCCAGGGCCGCTTGGCCGTGCCGCTCTGGCGCTGCTGGCATGTCTGGCCGGTCAGCAGCCCGCCGATGTCGGCCTGGATAACGCGCAATTCGTCATCGACCTGTCGGCACTGCTGCATGGACAAGGGCATGCAACCCGGCGGCTGAGCGACACCGCACTGGTCAAGCTGTTCCGGCTGCTGCGGCTGGCCCGCCGTCTGCTCGACCTGGACGCCGGCGCTGCCGCCCCTGGAACGTGACCGAGGGAGACCAGCATGTCCGCACCACACCCACTCAACCAGGCCGTCATCGCCCAGGCCCTCTATGACCTGCGCAATGGGCAGCTGCGCCGCTGCAAGCTGATGGGGTTTGGCGAGGAAGAACTGGACGCCCTCAAGCATCCCGCGCTGATCAGCGTGCTGGCCAACGCCAACGTCTCCTGGTGCTCCGTGACGGTCAACCGCGAGGTCCTTCGGCGACTGCTCAAGCAGGCGCAGGACGTGGAGAAGGAAATCGCCACGGTCGATCGCATGCTCAGGCTGGGTGCGAGCACCGAGATGGTCAGCCGGTTCTATGGTTTGACCCACCAGGAGGTAGCGCTTCGCCGCGAAATCCTGGGCCTGCCCAAGCGCAAGGGCCGCCATCCCGTGTTGGACGAGAAGCAGGACACGGAGCTGTGGCGGCAATGGAAGGCCGTGACCAGCAGCAGGAACGTCGATCTCGAAGACGAAACCTCCATCCTCGACGCCACCATGGACTTGGCAGAAAGCATGTCGCTGCCTCTTTCGGTGGTCTGGGCCTCGATCAAGAGCTGGGTCGATCAGGGATTAGGTTGACCATGGCCGTGGACGACACCGCACCACGTCGTGGCCTCACAGCACTCGCAGACCTGTTCGACGCTGCGCTGAACGACCTTGCGCCCAAGCCCAAAACCGACCCGCCCCCCTCGCACCCCACGCCTGTCGCGATGCCCACAGGCCCGGCGTCTGGCGATGCCTTCCTGTTCAGTGGCAACCGGCACGAGACCGTACCGCGGCGGCTCTTCCTCGACCGTCGCCTGACGCCGCTGGAGCGCAACGCCTGGCAGGTCTTCCGGCTGATGCTCAACGACGATGGCGTGACGGCGTTCCCGACGTATGAACAGCTTCGGCCCTGGCTGGCGTCGATGCCCTGCGCCGGGCAAGCCTCACACGAAACCGTGGCGCGAGCCCTGACGCTGCTGCGCCTCACCCGATGGCTGAGCCTGGTGCGGCGACGGCGCGACCCCAAGACCGGCCGCATCCTCGGCAACCTCTATGTCCTGCATGACGAGCCGCTGACGCCCTTTGAAGCGATGCAGCTCGACGCCGACTACCTGGCGCTGGTCAGCCAGTCCCTCGGCCACTCGGCCAAGGCCGTCCAGATGGTCGGCCTGCACACACTCAAGGAAATCGCGGAAGACCCGCTGCTCTCCGGCCGCACGCTGCCGTCACGGCTGCAGGTCCTGGCCGAACGCCTCGCCAGCCAAGGCATCACGGCGACCGAAAGTTATCCACAGGAGGATGCCGCTCACGATTCCGAAGAAGGGCCGACGAGCCTTCTTCGGAATCCCGATGACCCCACTTCGGAATCCGAAGCAGGGCCGAAACCCGCGCCAGACGCCTCTCTTCGGAATCCGAAGCAGGCCCGTACAGTACGTAGTAGTCGTATTAATGAAGTACGTACTACCGCGCAGGCGCGCGCGCTGGGTGACCTGCAATGGCCCAAACGCTTCGCGGAACTGAAGGCAGAGCAGCAGACAGGTGCGCGGGTGGCATTGCAGCAAGTCGATGCCGCGCTGAGGCAGGCCGTGCTGGACGAATGGGCCACTCGATGCAGCAGCCGCGGCATCCGCAATCCCGCGGGGTATCTGTTCGGCATCATCCAGCGGGCCATCCATGGCGAGTTCAACGCCTGGGCCAAGAAAGACGCGCCATCGGCACACGCTCCGCCGAATGAGCGGCCACCACCAGCACCGCCACCATCCCAGCCACAGAGCAAGCCGGTGCCGCCAGAAGTCGCCAGGCAGCACATCGAGCGGCTGCGCAACCTGCTCGCCAGCAAGTGAGCGGGCTTGCAAGCCGGTGAAGTGGATGCCAGTGGCTTCCAGTAGAGCTATCCCCAGGGGATAGTTCCACTGACGGCTACACGTCGAACCGCTGCACGCCAAGCCCCGATCGCCTGCGGCGGGATCGGCCCTATCCGCGCTTGATCCGGGCGCGCAGCGTTGCTTGGCGCTCCATGGAACTATCCCCTGGGGATAGTTCCACTGACAGCTACGACGTCGAACCGCTGCAAGCCATGCCTCGATCGCCTGCCGCGGGCTCGGCCCTGTCCACGCTGATCCAGGCGCGCAGCGTTCCTTGGCGCTCCATGGCGCTATCCCCTGGGGATAGCTCGCGACGCATTCGACCGCCGCGCCGTGAACCGGGGACGGGCGGGTTTCGGTTTGTTGACTGACTGCCTTCCGCTTCCTGCCGAAGCTGGCCGCTCTTTTCCCACAACGAGCGGACACCATGGCAACCAATGAACCTCTGCAGCTGAACCTCGGCTCCTTGCGCAGCGCGATGTCGCTGACGCTGCACACCCACCACGCCTCGCGCATCTGGCACGGCCGCGCTGCCGCCGAGGGGCGACCTGGCATTGTCGGCCTGAACGGCTACATCGCCCAGATGAACAAGATGCGGCGCGGCTCGGAGCAGGACGACCCGTACAGCGACTTCTGGATGCTGCGCATCGAGGACAAGCTCGACCAGACCAAGGCTACGCTGCAATCGCTGCGCGAACAGGTGGACCAGGCCCTGGCGAGCGTGCCGCCGGCACTGACCCTGGGCGAGAACCTCAACGTACAACCCGTCAAGCTGCCGCTGTTCGTCAATGCGCAGCTCGGCTTTGCCGCCGTGTATCTGCTCGCCGACTACGACGACATCGCCCGCAAGTTGATCCTCGCGCACCACACTGCGCTGATCGATCGCTCGACGCTCGAACGCTGGCTCAACGAAGGCGCGCATGCGCTGCGCAGTCTTTTCAGCCTGGCCCAGCAGTACCGCTATTCGGGTTGCACACGCGACGACTTCGCTGCAAAGAATGCCGCAGCCCGGGGGGCATTGGAGAAATTCGGCGAACTGCCGCAGGACGTGCTCGAAGGCACGCGCCGCTCGAAGTTCGCGCCGCCCATCGCGCGCCGTGGCTTGCAGCAGCGCGGTGACGGTCCTGCCGCCACCGCATCCCCCAGCGACGAGGCCGCCGCAACCGAGGACCCCGAAGTGACGGCCGACGAGGACGAGCAGGCATGAGCGACCCGAACCGCGACACCCGCTACATCCGCGCCCTGCAACACCCAGCCTTCATGAGGCTGGAACACGCAGGCTCTCTAAAAGGCCTTTTAAAGCCTTTTAAAGGTAAAGGGGACTTGGAGGCATGGGCCAGCCAGTGTTTCGCCATGCGCGACAACTTGATTGGCTTGGCGCAGCGACAAGTGCTGCCACAGGCGATCGGGCATCCCTTCCACCTGCTGCCCATCGAGCTGGCCCAGCAGACCACTGGCGCAGGCACGACCTTTCTGCGCTGGCGCAAGCATGACCGCTCGGCCATGGGCGTGGCCCTGTGGCAGGAGCTGATGGCGAGTACCAGCACGCCGGTCAACCTACTCGCCGACCTGCACGCGATCGAGCTTCAGCGCATCACGCTGAACATGCAGGTCAGCCTGTTGCACACCTTGGGCAGGCAGGCCCAGGAGTGCGCCAGCAAAGCCGCCGCGGCGGAAGACGCCTACCTGCGCCGGCTCAAGTCCACCCCACCCGCGCTGCGTGATCCGTGATCGCGCCGGGCAACCCAGCACGCGCCCGTCACCGACCAGGTGCGGGTATTTCAACCACCAAGGAGATTGCAACATGAGCACGCATTTTTCTGGCGAGGGCAACATCGGCTCGCCCCCCGAGTACCGGGAGTTCCCCAACGGCAACGAGGAGCCGCGGCGCTTGCTGCGGCTGAACGTGTATTTCGACAACCCCGTCCCCACCAAGGGCGGCGACTTCGAGGATCGCGGCGGCTTCTGGGCGCCGGTGGAAATCTGGCACCGCGACGCAGCGCACTGGAAGGAGCTCTACCAGAAGGGCATGCGCGTGCTGGTCGTCGGTCGCATGGAGCGCGAACCTTGGACGGACAACGACGATCAGCCGCGCGAAACCTGGCAGATCAATGCCCGCAGCGTCGGCATCCTGCCGTTCCGCATCGAGTCCGTGATCCTCAGCCCCAGGCAGCAGGAGACCGCGCAGGACGCGCAGCCGAATTCCCAGGTCGCCCAGGAACCGACCGCGCCGAAGGAGCCGAAGCGCAGGAAGTGACAGCCATGGGGCGGCGGCAGTTGTCCGTCGCCCCGATGCCCTCGCGAGCTATCCCCAGGGGATAGCTCCATCAACGTCCACCGACTTCCACGCGCTCCCGAAAATCGCGGCTCCCGGCCCGTACACGCCCGGCCGCACGCCACTCTCGTCCCAGCCATTCCATCCCGTGAAAGTGGTCGCCACCGCATGCGGCTTGTTTGCTGCTGCCCCTGGTGGTGCTCGGCATCCTCGATTCCAGCAACTCAACGAACCACGGAAATCGGATGGACGGACATGCGGCTGTTCTTGTGCGAGAAGCCCTCCCAGGGCAAAGACATTGGCCGGATTCTCGGCGCGACACAGCGCGGTGAAGGCTGTCTCAGCGGCTCCGGCGTCACCGTCACCTGGTGCATCGGCCATCTCGTAGAAGCGGCCGCGCCCGAGGTCTATGACGCGGCGCTCAAGCGCTGGTCCCTGGAGCAGTTGCCCATCATTCCCCAGCAATGGCGGGTCGAGGTCAAACCGAAGACCGCCACGCAATTCAAGGTCGTCAAGGCGCTTCTGGCGAAGGCGACCCATCTGGTCATCGCCACCGATGCCGACCGCGAGGGCGAGTTGATCGCCCGCGAGATCATTGACCTGTGCGGCTACCGCGGCCCCATCGAGCGGTTATGGCTTTCGGCGCTCAACGATGCGTCGATCCGCACCGCGCTCGGCAAGCTGCGGCCGTCGTCCGACACGCTGCCGATGTACTACTCGGCGCTGGCGCGCTCGCGCGCCGACTGGCTCGTGGGCATGAACCTAAGCCGGTTGTTCACCGTGCTGGGCCGCCAGGCAGGCTACGACGGCGTGCTGTCGGTCGGGCGTGTCCAGACACCGACGCTCAAGCTCGTCGTGGATCGCGACCGCGAGATCGCGGCGTTCAAGTCGGTGCCGTTCTGGGCTATCGACGTGTCCTTGTCCGCGGGCGGTCAGGCTTTCAGCGCGCAGTGGGTTCCGCCCGATGGCTCCACGGACGACGCCGGCCGTTGTCTGCAGCAGCCGGTCGCGCAGCAGGCCGCGCAGCAGATCCGCGCTGCGGGCAGCGCCCAGGTGGTATCGGTCGAGACCGAGCGCGTGCGCGAAGGCCCGCCGCTGCTATTTGACCTGGGCACCTTGCAGGAGGTTTGTTCCAAGCAGCTTGGGCTGGACGTGCAGGAGACCTTGGAGATCGCCCAGGCCCTGTACGAGACGCACAAGGCCACCACGTACCCACGCTCCGATTCGGGCTACCTGCCCGAAAGCATGTTCGCCGAGGTGCCCACGGTCCTGGACAGCTTGCTCAAAACCGACCCTTCGCTGCATCCCACCGTGGGCCGGCTCGACCGCTCCCAGCGCTCACGCGCCTGGAACGACGGCAAGGTCACGGCGCACCACGGCATCATCCCGACGCTCGAACCCGCAAACCTCTCTGCGATGAGCGAGAAGGAGCTGGCCGTGTACCGACTCATCCGGGCGCACTACCTGGCACAGTTCCTCCCTCACCATGAGTTCGACCGCACTGTCGCCGAGCTGTCCTGCGGCCAACAGAAGCTGGCGGCCACCGGCAAGCAGGTGGTCGTCAAGGGCTGGCGCCTGGTGCTGGCCGAGCCGCAAGCGGACGAGGATGGAGAAGCCACGGCGCGCAGCCAGGTGCTCCCCGCGCTGCGCGAGGGCATGGCGTGCCGGGTGGCCGAAGCGGAGATCAAGGCGCTCAAGACGATGCCGCCCAAGCCCTACACGCAGGGCGAACTGGTCAAGTCCATGAAGGGGGTCGCCAAGCTGGTGATGGACCCGCGCCTGAAGCAGAAGCTCAAGGATACGGTCGGCATCGGCACCGAGGCGACACGGGCCAACATCATCAGTGGGCTGATCGCCCGCGGCTACATCGTGAAGAAAGGACGCTCCATCCGTGCATCGGACGCGGCATTCACGTTGATCGACGCCGTGCCCGCGGCGATTGCCGACCCCGGAACCACCGCCGTGTGGGAGCAGGCGCTCGACATGATCGAGGCCGGACAGCTCACCCTGGATGTGTTCATCGCCAAGCAGGCCGCATGGATTTCGCAACTGATCGCGCAGTACGGCAGCACCTCGCTGTCCATCAAGGTTCCCCAGGGACCCGCTTGCCCGCAGTGCGGCGCTCCGACACGTCAGCGCACCGGCAAGACCGGCCCCTTCTGGTCGTGCAGTCGCTACCCCGACTGCAAAGGCACGCTGCAGGTCGAAACCGGCACGTCCAAGCGCGGTGCCTCGCGTCCGCGCAGCAGCGGCCGCAAGGGCTCCTGACCGACCCCGCTCCCCGAGAGCCGTGCCCGCCATCGGCGGCGTGGCCCATGTCCCGCACGCCCTGCGGGACGCCCAGCGCGCAACGCCTTCTCTTGTCCGTGTGCGCGTCCCGCCCGGCCGTCCCCGGCCGCGGGACCTGAAGGTAGCTTCTCCGCGAACCGCCTCCCGCGCGTTCTGCTGATCTGCATTTTTCCGCCTCTGCGAAGGGTCCCCCGATGGCTTGCCAGGCTGCGAGCCACCCGGAGACCCTTCGTGGTCAGCGGTATTCGATGCCGTGCCCAACGGCGAAAAACTGGGCTCCTTTTGTGCGCGGATGTGCGCCAGAAGATGCCGGCGCCAACCACGACATGCGCCGGGTGCGATTGCTGACAGCAGACGGTTCTAGCGACGACCGGGCCTGCCAATCAGCCCACGGGTGGTTCCGTCCTCCCGAGCCGGAGGCCGCAAGGCCTTCGGCGCCTTTCTCCTGCCAATCAACGTCCGGCCCGGCCACACGGTCCAGTGCCACACGAACAGGAGACCCGACATGAATCCGCAACCTCGCACCCCACGCGGTGCGCCCCAGGCCGCGCCACTGCTGTACGGCAGCGTGTGCAGCGGCATCGAGGCCGTGAGCCTCGCCTGGCAACCCCTCGGCCTCGAAGCCGCGTGGTTCGCCGAGATCGAGCCGTTCCCGAGCGCCGTGCTCGCCCACCGCTACCCCCGCGTGCCCAACCTGGGCGACATGACCGCGATCGCCCGCCAGGTGCGCGCCGGCACCGTGCCGGCGCCCGACATCCTGGTCGGCGGCACGCCGTGCCAGTCGTTCAGCGTTGCAGGTAGCCGTCGCGGGCTGGATGATCCGCGCGGAGCCCTTTCCCTTGCCTATGTGGAGCTTGCCAATGCCATCGACCAAACCCGCCAACAAGACCGCCGCCCGGCGGCCACGCTCGTCTGGGAAAACGTCCCCGGCGTCCTCAACGACCGCAGCAATGCCTTCGGGCATTTCCTGGGGGCACTGGCCGGAGAAAGCCGTGCGCTCCAGCCGCCAGGGGATCGGTGGGCGCACGCTGGTTGTGTGTCTGGACCCCACCGCCGCATCGCCTGGCGCGTGCTCGATGCTCAATATTTCGGTGTCGCCCAACGCCGCAAGCGCGTGTTTCTTGTGGCAAGTGGTGGAGATGACCTCGATCCCGCAGAAGTACTTTTTGAGCGCGCAGGCCTGCTCGGGGATTCTTGTGCGGGCCGCGCGCCGTGGCAAGAAGCTGCCCACGATGCTGGACCGGGTGCTGAAGCAGCAGGCGCATGCGCAGGACTTGCAGGATTCGCAGGACTGAAGCAGCCCTACGGCAAGGTCACCACGACGTTCGGGTTCAGCGGCGGCACCGGCCCCGTCGATGTGGCCGCATGCCTGATGGCCGCAGGCCCCAAGCACGACATCCGCACCGAGACGTTCATGGTGCAGTCGGTCGCCGGCAGCATCGCCCACACCCTCGACACCGCCAACAACGGCAAGGGCAGCAGCGAGGACGGCACCGGCAAGGGCGTTCCGATCATCGCCTTCACCGCCCAGGGCAGCGGTGCCGATGCCACCCTCGACCTGACGCCGACGCTGCGCGCTGGCGGGCATCGCACCAGCCATGCGAACGCCGGCGTCGTGCCCGCCATCGCCTTCGCGCAGAACAACCGCGGTGAAGTGCGCTTCGAGTCCGGCCATGGGCAGGTGGCTTGCACCGTCCTGTCCAGCGGCAAGCCGGGCTACGGTGTACCAATGGTGGCCTGCGTGTCCCTGCGCGGCCGCGAGCAGGGCCTTGTCGCCGAGCTGGGCGGCAGCGTAGCGGCCGCACTGCGCACCAGTGGCGGCGGCGCGGACAAGCCCCATGTGCTGGCTCCCGACTTCGAGGCGCATTTCCACTACGACTGGAACGACCCTGGCCCCGGCGATTGGTCGCACTGGCGGGTGCGGCGATTGATGCCCGTGGAGTGCGAACGGCTGCAAGGCATGCCAGACGACTACACGCTGATCCCGTACCGCGGCAAGCCCGCCGCGGATGCTCCACGCTACAAAGCAATCGGCAACTCCATGGCCGTCCCGTGCATGGCATGGCTGGGCCAGCGCCTGGTGCAGTGTCTGCACAAGACGGGATCGACCGCTTCGGATTGATCGGCGACGCAGCGTGCGGGCCGCGCCATTCTCCCTCCTGCATTGCCGATGGTTCGGCAGCAGCCAGCAGCTAGGGTGTCAAGGCTGCCGTGGGTTCCGCCCACGCCACCCGCCAGTTCGCCTCGGCATCTCACCGGCGAACGCTGCCCACCGGGGCATCGATGCCTCATTTCTCCAACCCACGGGATGGCCGCCACGTCCCGTCAGGGGCATGTCGCCACCCGGTCGATTTCAGGACTTCCCATGGACAACATCACCAAGCAAGACCGCATCACGCTGAAGAACCTCAAGGTGGCCGACTTCGCCAGCGAGGAAACGCTGTGCTTCACCGCCACCGTCGTGTTCGACGGCACTCCCATCGCCGAGGCCCGCAACGACGGCCACGGCGGCTCGACGTTCCTCCACGCGCTCAACGGCAAGGCGGCGCTGTTGGCGCAGGCTGAAGCCTTCGCCAAGGGCCTGCCCCCCGCGCCGCTCGACCTCGGGCAGGAGGGTGAAGACCTTCACTACATCGACATGACGCTCGACTTTCTGGTCGATGAACTGGCCGATGCCACGCACGCGGAACGCAAAGTGCGAGCCGCGTTCAACCGCGATATCGGCAACAAGGTGCTGTTCATCAAGGACGGCAAACTGCTGTTCATCAAGGGCATCAAGCTCAAGGCCATCGCCGACCGCAAGGCGTACTTCGCTTCGCTGCGCACCCGGCAGGCCCAGCCCATCGTCATCCTCGCCGAGCTTCCGCCCGAGCAGGCATTCGACCTGTGGAAGCAGCATGTCCTGGGCGACAAGCCCGCCTGACCCAGCGCCGAAACAACCTCCTGACAGCCCCGCACTCGTGCGGGGTTTTTTCTTCCGGCGCCCATCAATCGGGGCTGGGCCGAATGCCGTTTTCCAACTGACACGACGCGGCCCGCGCACGAAGCTGCCCGCATGTTCGCTGATTCGTCAGCACATGCCAGCAGCCAGGGTTCCAGGCTGCCGCGGGTCTATCCCGCGTTGCCCACCAGTCCGCATCGCATCAAGTCTGCGGACGCGCGTCCGCGTGACGTCGATGCTTTTTATCAACCGCGTGCGGGAGCTGCCATCCCGTGAGGGACGAGGCCCCGCTTTTCCAAGGAGCCCGTCCATGTCCCAGCAAGCCTCTTTCGGCCAACTGGCCCTGACCTACTGCGGCAAGTTCCTGCCGCTCGAAGTCCTGCAAAGCGCCGCCGGCCACTACATCGGCACGCGCGACACCGAAGGCCCCGTTTCGCGGGAATCCCACGAGTACTTCCGCAGCTATGCCGCGGGTCAACGTGCCCTCGAAAGAGGCGGCTGGTCCCAGCTCGCCATTCCCTGATCCAACTGGAGGAATCACGTCATGAACCAGCTACTGCCGCGGGAAGTCGTCGATCAGATCATGCGGGAAGAACAGCATTTCGCTGCCGCGCCCCAAGCCTTTTTCGAGGCATGGAAGCGCGGCGTCGAGATTGCTGGCCCCGAGTGGTTCGGCGACGGCACCCGTGAAGGTCTGAACCAGGCCAAGAGCAAGTGGGATCTGCGTCCCAACATGCTGCAGCTCAACGACGCCCTCGGCGTCCTGAGCAGCGGCGAACGCATGTTCCTGTCCGCCATGGTCAGCTTCTACAACGCGCGTGAGGGCGGTGCCATGCTCAAGCGCTGCCACTTCCACGGGCTGTCGGACTTCGACGGTCTCGACCTGCAACGCCGCAAGGTCATCGCCGACCTGCTCGTGAACTACAGCGGTTGGTGAGCCGGTCGCCGGCACACCGCTGTTTTTCGTTCCCCCCGAGAGGGACATGCCCCCACAAGGCCATGTCCCTCAATTTCTTCTCCATCACCCTGCGGATGCCATCGTCCGCATGGACTGGCTTCGCTCACTTCTCGAAAGGAGCCAGCATGGCGAACAACTACTACGAAGGCACGGGCGTTCTCGTGCTAGAGCGTGTCACCCCCGTCATCAAGGCGCTGTTCGGCGCCTTCGCGCTGGACGAAGACCATCCCGGCAACGGGCAGGCCTACATCGCTCAAATCGCCGAGACCAATGATCCGCGCTGGACGGATGTGTTGGACGGCCTGGAAGGCCTGGCCGCACAAATCGGCATCCCCATGCCCGACGACGAAGAGTTGTCGATTCCGCCTCTGCTCGAACGGCTGGCCGCGCACTTCGGTGCCGAGCAGGACGGGGAGCTGGAGAACCTGATCGAGCACCACAAGTTCGAGGACAGCGCCGACCTGGAAGCCTTGCTTCTGATCTCCTCCTGCTTCGATGACGGCCATCACCTGAGCGCCATCCAGTTCGAGGGCTGCTGGTATTGCAGCAGGCCTAGGTTGTTCGAGTTCGGCGGCGATGGCTGCTACCTGAGCCGCGAGATCCAGGTCTTCCGAACGTCCTCGCAGGCGCTCCAACTCGGCGACCAACTGCGCAAGACGATCCTGGCCGCCGACATCGAAGAGGCCTCGGCGTTGATCGCGCTGGAGGTCGCCAACCTGCTCGCAGGCATCAACGACGAACAGTTCCGCCTGACTGTGCGCCATCGCGTCGCCGAACGGCTGGCCCAGATGCCAACGATCAGCGCCGTCTGACGCATTTTCCCCTTTCAACCCACCGGGTCCAATTCCCGGTGGCGGGAATTGGCTCCATTATTCAATCTGGAGTGTTCCCATGTCCCAGAAACCCAATCCCTTTCTCCGTGGCTACTGGAATCTGAAAATCGTCCGCACGCTGTGCATCAGCTACGAGGACGGAAGCCCGCATGTCTGGAGAAACATCCACGCGAGCCAGCAGCACTTCTCCGACGAGGCATTGGTTTCATCCTCCTGCATCGTCACCAGCGATTTCGCGGTGGTCAGTAACGGCTCCGAACCCGTGAGTGCCGAGGTGCTGGCCGAATGCGATGCCGGTGAAGGCGTCAGTAGCGAAGGCGTGATCGGTGGCGTGGTCTATGCCATCCATGGCGACGACTTCGACGGCCGCCCCGTTCACGTCGGCGACGCCTATTCGGCCGAGGCCGCGCGGGAAGTCGTGCAGCGCCTGAGTTTCGAGACCGGCTATTACAGCCGTTGCTGGGAAATCAGCACCGCACACATCAGCCAGGAAACCGGCCAGTACCTCGCCAACTTGGCTGACCTCGCCACGCCGGAGGCCTTTCTGTTCATCGCGTTCCGGGTTCCGTACAGCCCGGCGATTGGCGTCAAGCTGATCTCCACGCCCTGGACGGACCAGAACCTGGAGCACGCCGAGGGCATCAGCGCAGAGCAGCTTCGGCAGGAGCACCGCAACAAAGGCATGCCGGACGACCTGGCGAACATCCTTGAACTGGCTGGCCAGGCCGATGTTCGCATCCTGATCCTCGACGCCGACGCTCCCGTGCTGCTGGGCCTGCCGCTGGTCGAGTCCTAGCAGCCTCGCCACGCACCGGCCTTCCTCTTTGTCTCCCCCAAGCCGGCCCGACTCCTCGCCAGGAGCCGGGCTGGTCCATTTTCATAGGAGCACCCTCATGTTCCCCGATCTCATCTCGCGCGTACCCGACTTCGAGCACCAACTCGGAGCCTGCGTCAATGCCATGAGCCAGGACGACGCCATCGGCCAGATCCTGGTATTCGAGCGCATGCGTGGCACGCTGCACATGCGCCATATCGCCAGCGCCGACCTGGTTGACACCGACATCGACGACTACGAAATGGTCGTGTTCGACGGTGGCAACACCAGCGGCGACACGTGGAAGCACGTTTTCTTCCCGCGTCAGCGCGAGCACTACTTCGTGTACGAAGCCTGACCCCCCAAGCCCCTTCCGAGGGGCTTTTTCTTGTCCGCAGCGCAGGAAACCGGGTGCGGCGCAGTGCCGTTTCATGTGAGCGGGTAGCCCGGCCCAGGGCCATCCTTGCCCAATGTTCGTCGGCGTTGCCGACACATGCCCAGGCAGCCGAGGCCTTCGAGGCTGCAAGCACGGGAAGCCGTGCTGGTCGTTTCTTCCCACGGACGCACCGCGTCCATCCACCCACAAGGGACCTCTCCCTTGCGGGCGGGGAATCCCTTGTTTTTCCTCAAGGAGATTCCCATGGACCGTTCCCTCATCAAATCCATGATGCCTTCGCTTGTCGCAGGCCATGTGCCCCGCAACGTGCGGTCGTTCAAGTACCGCGTGTTCGATGATCAGCCGCAGTCCTCAACGCTGGGCTTCGCCATCGATCCCAAGCCCTTCGACGGCAAGGTGGTCGCGGCCAACGACGACGCCATCGTCGTCAAGCTCAAGCCCAGCGAGTTCGCGGTGCTCGATCCCCACCTGATGACCACCGTTCCCAGCGAAGGCGCCAAGGTGCATGTCCAACCGTATGCCCGCCGCCGCTTCGACGGCCTGCGCGCGGACACCCCGGAAGTGATCACCGAGAAGACCGCGGACGGTGTTCCCTACACCATCACCAGGCACATCCTCGGCTCCGCGCCTGCCAAGCTGCCCATCCCCGAGCCGCAGTGCATGGAACTGGGGCAGCTCATCCAGCAGTTGGAGGAAATGCCGGCTCCCGACGGGTTCCGGCGCATCACCCACATGCTGGTCGATGCGGGTGCCCGCGACTTCACCTGGGTCGATCCGAAGCCGTCCAAGATCATCGAGACACCCCCGGCGATCAGCTTCATGGTTTCGACCGCGAAGTTCGAGGGCCAGGTGACGATCCTCTACGACCGCGGCGGCGACACCTACGCGGTGGAACTGCGCCGCGACGGCGAACTGGTCGATCGGCACGACGAGGTGTATTTCGACATGCTCGGTGAAGTGCTGGAGCGGCTTATCGACGACGGGCACTGGCGCCTGATCGACGTGAGCGTCATCGACGCCAAGGCAACCAAGCGGCGCTACGGCTGATCGCAGCCTACCGGCGACTTGCCCCCATAGGCCTTCCATCCATTCGGGTGGAGGGCCTTTTTCTTCAGGAGATCAACCATGTCACTGCGATTCAAAGGTTCCGACCTGCGCCCCGTGCTGGCCGAGGCCGTTGCCAACCAATGCCGCGTCGTCCTCGCCAAGGACCAGGGCGTGTACTTCCTCGCCGAGCAGGGAGAGCGCCGTACCGATGGCCGCGTGAAGCTGCTGGCCTATGCCGTCGGCTGCAACCCGGATACCGACCCGTTTGACGACTGGTGGGAATTGGCGCGCGCCGAGCTGGGTGGCGACGACTTCGGCGAGTTCTTCGACCCGAAGGAAGGCGTCTTCGCACGCATCCTGCACGGCACGGACGATCTGATGCTGTCCGCCACCACGACGCACCTGTCGCTGGAGGTGGTGCCATCGGTGTAGCGCAACGACTACCACCATCCCCTCACGGCCCCCTTCTTCTTGGGGGCTTCCTTTTTTTCCGCACTGCGGCCTTCGCCGCGTGCGTGCTCGTCTCCGGCCGCCATGGCCCGCCGCGTCGGCTCGCCCGCCGACATGCCCACGGAGACGATCACATGCACGACCCGTTCAAGATCACCCAGCCGACCTGCATCAGCTTCTCGGGTGGGCGCACCAGCGCGTTCATGCTCTGGCGCGTGTTGCAGGCCAATGGCGGCCTGCCTGCCGACACCGTGGTCTGCTTCGCCAACACCGGCAAGGAGGTGGAAGCGACCCTGCGCTTCGTGCGTGACTGCGCTGAGCACTGGCACGTACCGATCCACTGGCTCGAATACCTGCGCACGGAGCCGGGCTTCACGTTGGTCGATTTCGACCGAGCCAGCCGCCAGGGCGAGCCGTTCGAGGCGCTGATCCGCAAGCGCCAGTACCTGCCCAATCCCGTTGCGCGGGGCTGCACGACCAGCCTGAAAATCCGCCCGATGCACCGCTTCCTGCGGCATCTGGGCTGGACGGATTGGGACCAGATGATCGGCATCCGCGCCGACGAGCAGCGCCGTGTCGCCAAGATTCGCACACGCGGCCACTCCACCGAATCGACGCACGAGACGATGTGCATGCCGCTGGCGGACGCTGGCGTCACCGTGCGCGACGTGGGCGCGTTCTGGCAGGCGCAGCCGTTTGACCTCGACCTGCTGACGGTGAACGGGCGCACGCTCGAAGGCAATTGCGACCTGTGTTTCCTGAAACCACGCGGGCAGCGCCTCGCTCTCATCAAGGCCCGGCCCGAGGCCGCGGTGTGGCGGATTCGCATGGAGTCGCTGAACCTGGCGAGCAAGCCCAGCGGCGCTCGGTTCCGCGCCGACGGTCCCAGCTACGCTGACCTGGCACGCTTCGCCGCCGACCAGGGCGATCTGTTCGACGCCGCTGAGGAACCGATCGCCTGCTTCTGCGGTGATTGACGGCCATGGACGAGCCATCGCCATCGCCATCGCCATCGCCATCGCCATCGCCATCGCTGCGAATGCTGCCGGTCTCCCTGCGCTGCGCCAACGCCTTCGTGCAGGAGCACCATCGCCACCACCGGCCGGTTCAGGGGGCGAAGTTTGCCCTGGCGGTCGCGCTGTCCGGCAGCGACGCCATTTGCGGTGTGGCCATCGTCGGCCGGCCGGTTGCCCGCCACCTGGACGACGGCTGGACACTCGAAGTCACCAGGCTTTGCACTGATAGCGTGTCGAACGCCTGCAGCAAGCTCTACGGCGCGGCGTGGAAGGCGGCCAAGGCCCTGGGTTACACGCGGCTGATCACCTACACCTTGCCCGAGGAAGGCGGTGCCAGCCTGCGCGCCGCCGGCTGGCACCTGCTCGGTATGCGCGGCGGCGGCGCCTGGAACCGCCTCAGCCGTCCCCGCGCCGGCACCCCCGACCACCTGCGCGGCCGCAAGTGCCTGTGGCAGGCGCCAGGCGGCGCGGACAAAGGGAAACACCCGGATGCCGATTGATTGCTGCCTCGCGCGCGAGGCCCGGCCATGCTGACCCCATGCCTGCTGACGTTGTCAGCGACATGCCAGGCAACCATCGGTCTTCGAGGTTGCCGCGCAGTTCCCACTGCGTGACCGAGCCAGCTCGCACCGCATCCATCCGCGAGCGGCCACCAGTCTCTGGTGGCGGATGCTTTCGCCTTATCAACCCACCGCGGGGTTACGCACCTTTCCCCGCATGCGTGGGGCCGGTGTGTCTCCGCTTCATCCCTATGGAGATTCACCATGAGCACCACGTCCAACGAGAAATCGTATTTCGACCTCCACACCTCGGGCATCGGCTACATCCAGCGTGCCCGCGAGGTTCCCGTCCGGGGTGGCCGCCGCGCGCAGCCCTTCCTGGCATGCACCATCGCCGCACTGGTCGGTTCCGCCAAGGACCCCAGCTACCGCTACTTCGACGTCAAGGTCTCGGGTGCCGAGGCCAAGCAACTGGTCGAGCGCTACATCGGCGTTGACGATCCCAAGCAGCGGCCGCTGGTGCGCTTCCGCCTCGGCGACCTCTGGGGCGATGCGTACATCCGCGACAAGGGTGAGCACAAGGGCCAGGCCGCCGCGTCTCTGAAGGCGCGACTGCTGAAGGCCGAGCCGCTTGACCGGGCCGAACTGGCTTCGATCAAGCAGCACGAGCTGATCACCCGCGGCATCGGCTACCTCAGCCGTCCGAAGGACGTCTCCCCCAAGGATGGCGATCCGTTCCTGTCTTGCTGCGTCGCGGCACTGGCCGGGCCTGTCGGTGAACCGGAATATCGGTACTTCGACACCATCGTCGCCACCCCTGAAGCCGAGCACCTGGTTCGCCGGTGCGTGCAGGCCATCGAAGGGGACCGCAAGGTGCTGATCGCCTTCCGTCTGAACGACATGAAGATCGATCCGTACATCCGCACCAAGGGCGAGCGCGCCGGGGAACCGGGAGCGAGCCTGGAATCGACGCTGGTCCACATCGGTCTCATCAAGATCGACGGCACTCAGGTCTATCCGACGAGCCAGGCGCAAGCCGAGGCGCCGCAAGCCGAGGACGCACTCGCGCCCGAAGCCGAGGTTGCCGCCGACACCACTGCCGACCAGCCTGTCGAGCCCGCCGAACGCGAGCCCGCAGGTGAAGTCGAGGAGCAGGAGCCGGCATTGGCTGCTTCGTTCTGATCCGGCATGGCCCCTCACGGGGCCTTGCCTTTTTCCTATTCCCCAAGGAGAACCATCATGGCAGTCACATCGGCGCCCGAGCAATCGGGTTCGCCCATCACCGTCCCAGGCCAACTCACGCTGCGCACGATCCGCGGAAGAAACGGCCCTTTCAACGTCGGCCGACTTGTCACCCCCATCGGCAAGTTCGCGGTGAAGGATGCGGAGCTGGAGCAGTACCCCGAAGGCAAGTACGACGGGGAGTTCGTCATCCGCTACATCTTCCCGAAGTCCTATCCCGTCGGCGACGGCATGCGGTTCGAGATCCGTGCCAACCTGGACGGGATGACGCTCAACGGCATCGACAAACTGAGCCGTGACGAGGCTCGCAGCTTCACCACCCAAGAAGTCGATCCGCTCGATGAAGAGCTGAGTGCGCAGCCTGCGGCAACGCCGGCGAAGCCCGCGAAGGCATCCAGACCCGCCAAGCCCGCACCCGTGCAGGCGTCCGCGGATCCGCTGGTCGATACCACGCCTTTCGGCATGGATGCGCCGACGCCCGCCGCGGCTGCTGCCGCTGGTAGCACCGAAGATGGCGACGCCGCACTGTTCGGGCTGCTCTGGCCGCTGGGAGAGTCCGTGAAACTGGATTCGACCATCGACCGCCGCGCCCTGCGCGCGCAGATCGCCCGCCTGGGTGAACTGGGCTACGCGCTGGACTTCAAGACGCAGGAGTGGAGCCGCCAGGCCGAACTGCAACCTGCGTGATCGCAGACGCCGCATCCGCGGTGTTCTTCATCCACCCGCCGGGGTTCCTTCCCCATGCGGGGGCGGCCTCGGCTTTCTTCTGGAGGTCTCCATCATGTCCACCATCGTTTGCGATGCACCTCATTCCACGCTGGACGAACCTGCGTGGCGCGCTGTCTGCAAGACGGCTGCCGAGCAAGCCCAGCGTGGTTGCGGCCTGTCCTGGGATCACTGGGTCACGCTTTTCAGTTCCGAGATCGACGCGCAAGCCAGTCGGTTGCCGGTAAGCCAGCGGGCTCAGGCCCTGGAAATCGCGACCCAGGATTGGGACTACGCAACACCTGCCGAACGGCAGGAAACCCAGGAGTGGAACGCTGCGAACGGCTACTGCTCCCATGGCATCGAACTGGGCTACTGCCCGGCCGGTTGCGGTTCCTAGTCCGCACCGGACTCCATCGCCGCACGCGCGGCATTCCATCACCCGCTGGGGGCTCTCCCCCACGGGGAGGCCTTCGGCTCCATTCTTCAGGAGGCCTCTCATGGGCTGGTACTTCTCCCCTCAATCGCGATCTGAACTGATCGCGGAACTGATCGCACCGCAAGAGACCGAGCGCGCCAGCGTCAAGGTCATCGCCCACGCGCTGCGCGGCAACGTTCTCTGGTCCGTCGCGGAAGTGACGGCCAAGGTCGAAGGTGTGCATCGTCATCTGGCACCAGGCCAATCCCTGCGCTACATCCGCTGCGATCTTCTCGAACGCAGCGGCGGCCAGTGGGGCTACAAGCCGCTGGACGAGTCCATGCACCCGTACTACTACTCGTGCCCGCTGTCCTATCTGGACCTCGCACCGGAGCAGTCCGCCGACTGGCGTGCAGGCGTTCGCGCCTACCATGCGCGGCGGCTCACACCCACGGCACCTGCGGCACCCACCGCAGCGCTGATGGCCTGAGCCAGGAGGAACCGACATGGACCCGATCCTGGCGGCGCTCCCGCCCTCGCTGCTGAAGCTCGTCGAAGGGAGTTTGTCCAACGACGAAGTTTCTTCCGAAGAGGAAATGCTGGAGTACTTCATCAGCAACGGCCTCACCGAAGAACAAGCGCGGCAGGCACTGACCTACCGCGACCAGTACCTCAACAACATCTACCTGGAGGGCTTCACGCCAATCACTTCGGTAGATGAGGCGCTTCACTTCAACCCGCACACCCGGCAGTTCGAGCCGGACTGAGCGGTTTTCTTCCACCCCCTGGGGCAGCACTTGCCCCAGCGGGCGGTGCTGTTCCCGTTCATCCGAGGACACCACCATGCCCGCAAACACTTCTTCCACCACGCTGTATCGCATCGACGAATGCTCCGACGTGATGGCCGACGCTTGCGTCGGCGATGACCAGGGCAATCTGATCTTCCTGTCGATCTGGGCGCGCGACACCGCCGTCCAGCAGTTCCTCGCTCGTCTGACCCTCGGGCGCGACGAACAGGGCTTGGACCAGTTCCACGTCATCACCGACCAGGGCAGCAGCGTCCCGGTGTTCGTCAGCAACGTCGATCGCCTGGAAAAACGCATGACCCGCGCCTACCGGCGAACGCTGTTCGGTTCGCTGTCCAACGTGTGGCTGTTCGATCGCCGCTGCGTGAAGCCCGACAAGGCCAACGCCAGCGCACTCGCACTTCTCCCACGCGGTAGCGCCCACCGGCTTGACCGCCTGTGGACGCTGGTGCGGGACACCTGCCCGTTGCCGCTGCTCGATCACTGGCGCGAGACCGTGCTGGAACTGCTGCAAACCCGCGAGATGCTGGCTCGTCTTCCGTTCGCCCTCGGGCCGCTGGAAGGCCATCGGCTCGCCATCGACGTGCCGGCGCTGACCCTGGCGCTGGGCTCCCTGATCCGCAGTGACGTGCTCACCGCCTATCCCTATCCGGCCAAGATTTGGACGCCGGAAGTGGTAGCGGCTTGACCCACCCGTGGAGGCACGCCTTGGCGTGCTTCCGCCTTTCATCCCCGCCAACCAGGAGACTTCCATGGCCCTCATGTTCCCGCGGCTCGCCCGCAATTTCGCCAAGAACGGGTACTACCCGACCGACGAACCCACGCTCGAAAGAGCCCTCAACGCACTGATGCCCAGCGATGGGCCGATGTGCATCCTCGATCCCTGCGCCGGCGAAGGCGTGGCGATCGCCGAAGCCGCTCATGTCCTCGGGCGCGAACAGGCAAAAGCGTTCGCCGTCGAGTTCGACGCGGAGCGGGCACGCCATGCCCGCGGCCTGGTCGATCACTGCCTGCACGCGGATCTGATGGACACGATGATCTCCAAGCAGTCCTTCGGGCTGCTCTGGCTCAACCCGCCGTATGGCGATCTGTCCAAGGACGTCAACGGCAACATCGGCTATCAGGGCCAGGGCCGTGCCCGCCTCGAAAAGCTGTTCTACCAGCGCAGCCTGTCGCTGTTGCAGTACGGCGGCGTGCTGGTCTTCATCGTCCCTGGCTACGTGCTCGACGCCGAGCTGGTCGGCTGGCTGACACGCCACTACACGGACCTGCGGATCTACCGAGCGGTGGAGACGCAGTTCAAGCAGGTGGTGATCTTCGGCCGCAGGGTGCGTCAGCGCGAGCTGGCACCCGATGGTCTCAAGGCCGTGCGCAATCTGCTGCTGCAGGTTGGGCTTGGCGAAGTCGAAGCCGAGGAACTGCCGAGCGAATGGCCGTTCCGGCCGTACATCGTCCCCGCCAGTCCGGCCGAGCCGGAGCATTTCTTCCGCGTGACGATGGAGCCAGAGCAGTTCGCCGATGAGGTTGACCGGCTCCAAGGCCTCTGGCCGTCGCTGGACACGCATCTGGGGGCCGCGCAGCAGAAACTGCGTCCGCCAGCGCGTGCCTTGACTCCTTGGCATCTCGCCTTGGCTCTGGCTGCGGGTGCGATCTCGGGGGTTGTGCGCTCCAAGACCGGGCGCGTGCTCGTCGTCAAAGGTGACACCCACAAGGACAAGACGCTCCAGCGGGAATTCACCGAACGCGAAGACGGCTCCATCGCCGAGACCCGCATCCTCACCGACAAGTTCGTGCCCGTCATCCGCGCGTGGGACATGACGCCCGGCTCCGCTACACGGGGCGAGGTCCTGACCATCCGTTAATCCACCGGACGCGCCGCCGTCCTGCAGTACCACATCGAAGGAGAAACCCCCATGTTCTCAAGCCTGTTCAAGCGGCCCGCGCCGCAGAAGCAACCGTTGTTCGCACCAGGTACGTTGCAGCTGAGCGAGAAGGTGCATTGGCTGGCCCGCAAAGGCCTGATCGATCCCTTGGCCTATGTCCAACGCCATGTGCGCGGTGACTGGGGCGAGACCGACGAGGCGACCCGCCAAGCCAACGATGTCGCAATCCGGGGGGACGATCCGATGATCTCCCACTTCAGGATCACGCCCGAACTGGTGTTGATCGTCAAAACCAGCGAGGACCACCGCACCACGGTGATCCAGCTTCCCGAAGAACGGGACATGATCTGACAGCACCATCGTGGTCTTCATCCCCCTGACGGAGCCACTTCACTCCGCGAGGGGTGTCGTGGCTCAATGACCCATCAAGGAGGAGCCCATGGCATCACATCGCATTGAAACCTACTGCCACAGGCTGGCGTTTCCAGTCGGTGCGCTCATCTTCAGCAGGGGCATCGATCGCCTGGTCCGCACGGGTCGCCTCGACCCGATCCCGTACTTCAGGCGCCACACCCGTGGCGACTGGGGCGACGTCAACCTCCAGCAATGGCAGGCCAACAGCACTGCACTCCAATCCGGTGCATCGCTGGAATCCCGCTACGTGATCCATCCGGGGCTGGCCATCCGCATCGTCACCGATGCGCAGCGCAGCGCCACCGTCATCGTGCTGCCGTCCGAAGACTGAGCACGATTCACCAGCAGGCCGCCACGGCCGGCAACTTCGACCACCTCGGCCAAGCGCCGATTTCCTTCCCACTGCGGGGCATGCCATTGCCCCGCTGGGGTGGTGCATGCCCCATTTTTCATTGGAGCATCACCATGTCCCTCGATCTCGAAACCACTGCCGCTGAAGCCGCGCCCGTACAGGGCGAACTGCTCGATGCGGAATCTTCCCCTCTGACCCTGAGCCTTCAGGATTTCGTCGGCGAGTTCGGCGACGAACTGCTCGACGCCCTCAACAGCGCCAACCCGCCGGTCTATAACGGCCAGCCGCAGGCGCACCGGCAACTCGTCGTCGCCAGCCTCAAGCGCAAGCTGTTCCCGGCCCAGGCCGAAGTCGTCCACGCCGCCGCCGAGCTGCTGATCGATCGCGGCGAACGCGCCGCGATCGTCAATGGCGAAATGGGTTGCGGCAAGACGACCGTCGGCATTGCCACGGCCGCTGTGCTCAACGCCGAAGGCTATCGCCGCACCCTGGTTCTCTCGCCACCGCACCTTGTTTACAAGTGGCGGCGAGAGATCCAGGAGACGGTGGCGGGCGCCAAGGTGTGGGTGCTCAATGGGCCGGACACGCTCGTCAAGCTCATCCAGCTGCGCGAGCAGTTGGGCGTGCAGCCCACGGGCCAGGAGTTCTTTGTCCTGGGGCGCGTCAGGATGCGGATGGGGTTCCACTGGAAGCCCGTCTTCACCCAACGGCGCACCCGCCACGGCAACGTGGCGGCGTGCCCGGACTGCGGAACGGTCATCACCGACCTCGACGGCGAGCCGGTCAACCCGGTCGCGCTCCAAGCCGAGGAGTACCGCAGGAAGTGCAGCCATTGCGCTGCGCCCCTGTGGACACTGATCCGCCCACGCAGCCTGTCCGGCAGCGACCAGTCCTCGGCCGTGCTGAAAGCCCTCAAGCGCATCCCGACCATTGGGCAAGTCACCGCGCAGAAGCTGATGCAGAAGTTCGGCGACGGGTTCCTGGCATCGATGCTGGGCGACAACATCCATGAGTTCATCAACCTCATGGACGGCAACGGCGAACTGGTTTTCTCTGACCGTCAGGCCACGCGCATGGAGCGTGCAATGGCCAACATGGAGTTCGGCTTTGGCGAGGGCGGCTACCAACCGTCCGAGTTCATCAAACGCTACCTGCCGCAAGGCACGTTCGACCTGTGCATCGCGGACGAGGCACACGAGTACAAGAACGGTGGCAGTGCCCAGGGCCAGGCCATGGGCGTGTTGGCGGCGAAGGCTCGCAAGACCCTGCTGCTGACCGGCACGCTGATGGGTGGCTACGGGGACGACCTGTTCTACCTGCTGTTCCGAGCCCTGCCTGGGCGGATGATCGAAGACGGCTATCGCCCGACTACGAGCGGCAGCATGACGTCGGCGGCAATGGCGTTCATGCGCGATCACGGTGTCCTGAAGGACATCTATTCCGAGAGCACCGGCACGGCGCACAAGACGGCCAAGGGCACCAAGGTATCGGTGCGCACGGTCAAGGCTCCAGGCTTCGGGCCGAAAGGGGTCTTGCGGTGCATCTTGCCGTTCACGATCTTTCTCAAGCTCAAGGACATCGGCGGCAACGTCTTGCCGCCGTATGACGAGGAGTTCCGTGAAGTTGCAATGGACTCGGCGCAAGTCGCGGCCTACCGCGACCTGGCGGGTCGGCTGACCGCAGAGCTGAAACAGGCTCTGGCACGACGCGATACGACGCTGCTGGGCGTGGTGCTCAACGTGCTGCTGGCCTGGCCGGACTGCTGCTTCCGGTCGGAGACCGTGGTGCATCCGCGCACGCGCAACACCTTGGCGTTCGTCCCGGCTCAGTTCAACGAGTTCGAGGTGACGCCGAAAGAGCGCGAGCTGATCGACATCTGCAAGGAAGAGAAGGCGCAGGGCCGCAAGGTTCTGGCCTACACGGTCTATACCGGCAAGCGCGACACCACGTCGCGCCTGAAGGTGCTGCTGGAGCAGGAAGGTTTTCGGGTGGCGGTGCTGCGCGCGAGCGTGGATGCCAGCCGCCGCGAGGACTGGATCGCCGAACAACTGGACCGTGGCATCGACGTGCTCATCACCAACCCCGAGCTGGTCAAGACGGGCTTGGACCTGTTGGACTTCCCGACGATCGTTTTCATGCAGTCGGGCTACAACGTGTACTCGCTCCAGCAGGCGGCACGCCGCTCCTGGCGCATCGGACAGAAACAGCTGGTGCGCGTGATCTACCTCGGCTACGCCGGTTCCTCGCAGATGACCTGCCTGGAGCTGATGGCCAAGAAGATCATGGTCTCGCAGTCCACATCGGGCGACGTGCCCGAATCGGGCCTGGATGTGCTCAACCAAGACGGTGATTCCGTCGAGGTCGCACTGGCCCGGCAGCTGGTCGCTGCCTGATTCCCATGCCATCACCGGCTCAATGCCGCCGGCTCTCTGTTGTTTCCGCTTGCAGCCACGCCCACGGTCTCCGTGGACGTGGCTGCGCTTTCACTGGCTCCCTCGGGGGCCATTTTTTTGCGTAGTCGCGGTCGGCAAATCGGGCGCTGCCTGGTTCGCATTGTTTGCTGCCGCTCGCGGCCCGAGCGGCGATGGTGAGGGCTCGATGTTTCAGGACGACGCGCCATGTGCCCCTCTCCACCCTGGTTTCACCATCCCGAACGCCGCCTGCTGGCGGGCTTTCTCGGCCTGCTTTGGTCCGTACTGGCTGGCGGTTGCGCGACGACGAGCGCGCCGGTCGCGCCCGACACTATCGAGGAAGTCTCGGCCGCGCCCATACCCGAGGCGCCCGAGTACATCCCCGTCGTGCGCTACGGTCGCTACACCCTCGTGGAACTGGCACCGACAGCAGCGCAGCGCGACCTGCTGTTACAGACCATCGACGTGTCGATGCCCGAGGATGCCCGCGCCACGGTCGGCGACGGGCTACGGCATGTGCTCAAGCGCAGCGGTTACGGCTTGTGCCAGACGGCGCACGCGGTGATCGAGCTGTACGCACTGCCGCTGCCAGCGGCGCACCTGCACCTTGGCCCGATGACCCTGCGCGATGCGCTGCTCACGCTGGCTGGTCCGGCCTGGGAACTGCACGCGGATGACCGCGCACGGCAAATCTGCTTCGAGCGGCCCGGCGACAGCATGACCGCCGACAACGCACCCGCGTCGCCCGCCACCGAGGCGGCGCAGACGTTCCCACTGGCGCCCCCGGCATCGGAAGGCCAGCCATGAACGCCCCGCAGCCCGCCCATCGTTCAACCGCCGCGGTGGTGGTGCAGAGCCTGATGTGGCTCTGGCTGATCGGCCTCAGTGTCCTCGTGGCCATCGGCTACCAGGCCATGAACGACCAGGCCGACCAGAAGCGCCTCGATTCCCGCCTGCAGCGCCTCGAAGCGCAGACAACAGGCCTGGCCGAGACCGTCGAGGCCATCCAGCAGCGTCCGGCCGTCGCCACGGCGGCAGACCTCAAAGACACCCGCCAAATCCTGGAAGCACGCGCGGCCCAGGTCGAGCAATCGCTGAGCGCCTATGCCGCCGACGACGACCTTCAGGCACTGCGCGCCGAAGTCGAGCAAGTCAAGGCGCGGCAGACCGCTGCGCGCGCCGCTGCACCCGTCCAGCCGCGCACCGGGAACAAGCCCACCGCCAAGCCCGAACCACCGCCGCTCCCGTTCCGCATCGTCGGTGCCGAACTGCGTGCCGGCGAGCGCAGCGTGTCCGTCGCGCCGAGCAGTGGCGACTTCACGCCCGACCAGCTTCAGGTGCTGCTACCCGGCGATGCGGTCGGCCCGTGGCGCTTGCAGGCCGTCGAGGGCAACACCGCGGTGTTCCAGGCCGGCGACCAGACCCGCCGCGTGGCGATTCCCTGACCGGAGCAGATCGCATGAAGCCATCGATCATCTTTTCCGTTCTCCTGCTGGCGTCCACCCAGTGGCCTGCCTGGGCCCAGCAGCCCGCCACGGCTCCCGCCCGCAATGCGCAAAGCCAGGAGCGCCCGCTGGCCGCCCGCACCCTGGACGACCGGGTGGCGAGCGACTGGGGCCTGCAACCGCAGGAATGGGCGCGCTACCGCGAATTGATGGACGGGCCGCTGGGCATCTACTCGCCCAACCTGGACCCGCTGTCGGCCCTGGGCATCGAGGCCCGCACCGACGAGGAACGGCGCCGCTACGCAGAACTGCAGGTGCAGGTCGAGGCGCGCCGCGTCGAGAAGCTGCTTGCCTATCAGCGCGCCTACGACGAGGCCTGGCAGCGCCTGAACCCCGGAATGCAGCGGGTGAACCTGCCGGACGACAAGCCGGTCGCTGGCGCCACGCACGGCTCCGGCCGCATGGCAGTGTTCGTCAAGGACGGCTGCGTGGCCTGCGGCCAGCTCGTGCAGCGCCTGCAATCGGCGGGCGCCGAATTCGACCTGTACATGGTCGGCAGCCGCCAGGACGACGCGCGCATCCGCGACTGGGCCAAGCGCGCGAACGTCGATCCAGCGCGCGTGCGCAGCGGCAGCATCACGCTCAACCACGACGGCGGCCGCTGGCTAACCTTGGGGGTGCCCGGCGACCTGCCAGCGGTCGTGCGTGAGGTGAACGGCCAATGGCAGCGCCAGCCGTAGCCGCTCTCCTGCGCGCACTGGTGCTCGTCGCTGGCTTCTGCGCCTGCGTCGCCCAGGCCCAGGAGGTTCCGCCACCGGCCTACCAGCTCGCCGCGCAGCACGCAGGCATCCCCTCGACAGTGCTCTACGCCGTGGCCTTGCAGGAAAGCGGCATCCGCCGTAATGGGCGCATCGTCCCGTGGCCGTGGTCGCTCAATGTCGCCGGCCAGTCGCGCCGCTATGCGACCCGCGCCGATGCCTGCGCGGGCCTGCAGCAGGTGATGCGCTCCACGCCGCACACGCGCATCGACGCGGGCCTGGGCCAGATCAACCTCGGCTACCACCAGCAGCGCTACGCCAGCGCGTGCGACCTGCTGGACCCGTACCGCAACCTCGCCATCGCCGCCGAGATCCTGCGCGAGCAGCACACCCCCGGCGAGGACTGGTTGCTGGCGATCGGCCGCTACCACCGTCCTGCGGGCGGTGAGCCCGCCGCCCGCTATCGCCGCAGCGTGTCGCGCCACCTTGCCCGCGTGCAGGGCGCGCGCGCAACCGCCGCGGTTCTTGCCGCACGCCAGGAGACATCCCCATGAAGAAATCCCATCTGGCCTTGCGGGGCCTGCTCGTATTGCTGGCGGGTCTGCCGCTGGCCTCGCTCGCCGGCGAGCCGCTGATCGTGGTCGAAGACCGCGGCGGCGCGTCGGCGCTGCCGTACTACGAAGCCCTGAACCTCCAGCCGCGCGCCAACGCGCCGGCCCGGCCGCCGATCCCGACGCCACAGGTTCCCGCCACGCCGGCAGACGAGGCCGCGATGCTCCCGGTACGCAGCGCCAAGCTCACGCCCGGCACCGTCGCGCGGCGGGTCATCGAGGCTCCGGGTCTGCGGCCTTTCGCGGTCGTCGGCGACGACGAAACTTCCCGGGCCTGGCTGCGCCGCCAGGCGGCAGCGCTGCGCGAGCGCGGCGCGGTCGGCCTGGTGGTCAACGTCGAGACCGTGCAGGGCCTGGCGCGACTGCGCGCCCTGGTGCCCGGCGTACCCCTCGCGCCCGTGTCCGGCGACGACCTGGCCGAGCGTCTCGGCCTGCGGCACTACCCGGTGCTGATCACGGCCACCGGCATCGAGCAATGAAGCCATGTCGGGGAAACAGCCGGTCGAGGTGCTGCTTCGCCCAGCGGTGGAGCTATATACCGTCGCGGCGTGTGCAGGCGCCGCGTTTCTGTCCCTGGTGGCCCCCTGGTCGCTCGCGCTGAGCCCCGCCATGGGCGTCGGCGGTGCGTTGGCGTTCGGTGCCTACGGCGCCATCCGCTACCGCGATGCCCGCGTCATCCTGCGCTACCGGCGCAATATCCGCAGGCTGCCGCGCTACGTGATGACCAGCAAGGACGTGCCGGTCAGCCAGCAACGGCTGTTCGTGGGGCGCGGGTTCCTGTGGGAGCAGAAGCACACCCATAGGCTCATGCAGACGTACCGGCCGGAGTTCCGCCGCTACGTCGAGCCGACACCGGCCTACCGGCTGGCGCGACGGCTGGAAGAACGGCTGGAGTTCGCGCCGTTCCCGCTGTCCCGGCTGTCGAAACTCACCGGCTGGGACGTGCCTTTCAACCCGGTGCGGCCGCTGCCACCTGTGGGTGGCCTGCCGCGCCTGCACGGCATCGAACCCGAGGAGGTGGACGTCAGCCTGCCGCTGGGCGAGCGCGTCGGCCACTCACTGGTACTGGGCACCACGCGCGTCGGCAAGACCCGGCTGGCCGAACTGTTCGTGACGCAGGACATCCGGCGCGTGAACGCCGCGGGCGAGCACGAGGTGGTGATCGTCATTGACCCCAAGGGCGATGCCGATCTCCTGAAGCGGATGTACGTCGAAGCCCTGCGCGCGGGCCGCGAAGGCGAGTTCTACGTCTTCCACCTGGGTTGGCCGGACATCTCCGCACGCTACAACGCCGTGGGCCGCTTCGGCCGCATCAGCGAGGTGGCCACCCGCGTCGCGGGGCAGCTTTCCGGCGAAGGCAACTCAGCCGCCTTCCGAGAGTTTGCGTGGCGATTCGTCAACATCATCGCCCGCGCCCTGGTGGAGCTGGGACAGCGGCCCGACTACATGCTGATCCAGCGGCACGTCATCAACATCGACGCGCTGTTCATCGAGTACGCCCAGCACTACTTCGCCAAGACCGAGCCCAAGGCCTGGGAGGTGATCGTCCAGATCGAGGCCAAGCTCAACGAGAAGAACATCCCGCGCAACATGATCGGGCGCGAGAAGCGCGTGGTGGCGCTGGAGCAGTACCTCTCGCAGGCGCGCAACTACGACCCGGTGCTGGATGGCCTGCGCTCGGCGGTTCGCTACGACAAGACGTACTTCGACAAGATCGTAGCCAGCCTCTTGCCGCTGCTGGAGAAGCTCACCAGCGGCAAGATCGCGCAGCTCCTGGCCCCGAACTACTCCGACCTGGCCGACCCGCGCCCGATCTTCGACTGGATGCAGATCATCCGTAAGAGGGCCATCGTCTATGTGGGCCTGGATGCGCTCTCCGATGCCGAGGTTGCCGCAGCGGTCGGCAACTCGATGTTCAGCGATCTCGTGTCGGTCGCCGGGCATATCTACAAGCATGAGATCGATGACGGGCTGCCGGGCGCATCGGCCGGTGCGCGCGTGCCGATCAATGTCCACGCCGACGAATTCAACGAGTTGATGGGCGACGAATTCATCCCGCTGATCAACAAGGGCGGCGGTGCCGGCCTGCAAGTCACCGCCTACACGCAGACCCTCTCGGACATTGAGGCCCGCATCAGCAACCGCGCGAAAGCTGGTCAGGTGATCGGGAATTTCAACAACCTGTTCATGCTGCGCGTGCGCGAGACCGCGACCGCCGAACTGCTGACCCGGCAATTGCCGAAGGTCGAGGTCTATACGACCACCATCGTCAGCGGTGCGACCGACAGCTCGGACATTCGCGGGGCGACGGATTTCACGTCGAACACCCAGGACCGCATCAGCATGTCCAGCGTGCCGATGATCGAGCCGTCGCACGTCGTCGGCCTGCCGAAAGGCCAGTGCTTCGCGCTGCTGCAGGGCGGCCAGCTTTGGAAAGTGCGCATGCCGCTGCCGGCGCCGGACCCGGACGAAGTGATGCCGGCAGACTTGCAGCAACTGGCCGGGTACATGCGCCAGAGCTACAGCGAAGCGACGCAGTGGTGGGAGTTCACCAGTTCCCCGGCCCTGCAGGACACGCGCCTGCCCGACGACCTGCTGGATGACGCCGCTGCGGCCGAACCTCCCGCGGTGACCACCACCACCGGCGATGGCTCCGGCAACGAGGCCTCGCCATGAAGGACGCCGCCTCGACTGCGCAACGGGAGCAGAACCAGCGTCAGGGCCTGATCGTCGGCACCATCACCTTGCCGTTTCGGCTGCTCGGGGTGCTGATCGGCTCACTGCTGTTCTCGATCGTCGTGGAGTGCGTCGGCATGCACCTGTTCTGGAAGGACCAGGGCTGGCGGCACTCGCAGCAGATGTTGCAGTACGAACTGGGGCACCTGTCCAGCCACTTCACGCGCAGCGTGGTCGTGCAGGAACCGGGGCGCACGGCGCACGAGTTGGTGGACACCGGCTACGAATGGGTATTCGTTCGCTCTGGGCTGCTGGAGCGCATGAGCCAGACCGCCGAGCGCGCCCGCGCACCCAGCCACGGGCAGACACGCAACTTCCGCTACTACATCAGCCAGGTCTATGTCTGGACCGAGAGCTACCTGATCGCCGCGGCTTTCACGACGCTCACGTTCCTCGTGCGCCTGCTGGTCCTGGTGCTCACGTTGCCACTGATCTTCACTGCGGCGTTCGTTGGCCTGATCGACGGTCTTGTGCGGCGGGACGTGCGCCGGTTCGGCGCAGGCCGGGAATCGGGCTTCATCTACCACCGCGCGAAGGCGAGCCTGATGCCGCTGGCCGTGCTGCCGTGGGTCACCTATCTGGCCTTGCCGATCTCGGTGCATCCACTGCTAATCCTGTTGCCGAGCGCCGCCTTGCTGGGGCTGGCGGTATCCCTGACCGCGGGGAGCTTCAAGAAGTACCTCTGAAGTAGAGCACGCCGCGCAGCGCTGATGCTCAGGCCTTCATCCGCGCATGCACCTGCTCCCAGGCCTGCGCAGCGCGCACCTGCGCTTCCTGCATTTCGGCTCGGATCAACTCGGTCATCTCGGCGTGGCCGGCTTCCGCTTCCTCCCAGATGAAGTACCGGCGCATCTGGTGCGTCACACCATCCACAAAGACCATCGTCTCGAACAGGAGTGGATCGCCACCAAGTCCGTGGTTGTGGTCCAGCCCAAGAAAGACCGTGAAGATACAGACGTCATCGATCCAGGTCTCCACCACGCGCCGATCAGCTACTGAAAACCAGGCGCCCCACTCGGCAATGCTCTCGCACGGCACGGCACGGCACGGCACGGCACGACGACCGTCCAGCGTGTAGTGCATGTGGCAAGGGAATTGGGGAAGCGGCATACTGAAAGAGTACCCGAAGGCGCTTGCGCTCCCAAAGCCGACGCCAGTTTCTCGCCACGCTGACGCGGCGTTCTTTCCCGCTCTCCAGACCCTGAGACCGAGCGCAAGTCCATCAATCCGGGCATGCGCGAATTCCTATTGTTTGCGGCCTAAAAGCCCCTCGCTGCCCACGATCAAGCCATTGCTGATCACACAGGAATGGCGCGATGTTGGCTCCGATCTGGCAGCGCGCCGCGCATCGCGGCGTGCCCATTTTTCTCGTGACGGCCCTGCTGCTGGGTCAGTGCCCGATGGCGTTGGCCGAGTCCCCCGCACAGCGCCAGGAGCTGGTCGCCGCGCTGCGCCAGCTCGACGCGCTGGAGCGCACCGTCGCCGACAGCGCCGCGCGTGCCCCCATCCAGCCGGGCGAGCGCTACCACTTCGATTACCCGCGGTTGCTGGCTGACCTGGCGCGCGTGCGCGCCGGCATCCGGACCCATCTCACACCGTCGCGTGCCCAGCCGCGCGACCCCTCCGAACTGGCCGGCGACTACCGCACCGAGCGGTCCGCTTCGCCATCGCCGAGGACTACGGAAGCCAAGCAATGAACGGCGCCCAGGTCTCGGCATTTCAAGCCAACAGCGGCATCGCGCCTTCGGTGATGGCGACCGTCCTGGTCGGCGCCGTGTTCGCGGTCCTGCTCGCCTGGGGCGTCTGGGCCATCCGAACGGCCTACGTGGGGTGGGCAGAGAGCCGCCTCAACCAGCGCCAGTTCCTCGGCGTCTGCATCCGCTTCGTCGCGATGTACCTCGTCCTGAGCTTCTTCCTTCTCTCCTGAACCGAAAGGCACGACCATGCAAAACCGCATCCTCCATTCCCGTCTTGCCCAGCGCGCCGCCGTGGCACTGGGCGCCGCCACGCTGCCCGCGCTGTCGTTCGCGCAGGGGCTTCCCCAGTTGGAGAACCCGACCCGCGGCACCGGCAACGGCATCATGGAAACGATCAGGAACTACGGCTACGACATCATCATGCTCGTGGCGCTCCTGGTCGTGGCGTCGATGTTTATCGGCGTCTGCTACCACGCCTACGGCACCTACGCGGAAATCCACACCGGCCGCAAGACCTGGGGCCAGTTCGGCCTCACCGTCGCGATCGGTGCCGTGCTGCTCGTGATCGGCATCTGGCTGCTCACCGAAGCCACCGGCATCCTGTAAGGCGAGGCCGGTATGTCCGAGCAGCAGCACGTCCGTGCGGACGGGACGGTCACGTTCCTTCCGCACCGGCTCAACCGCCATCCCGTTGTCGTGCGCGGCCTCACCGCCGACGAACTGTGGATCTGCTGCGGCCTGTCCGGCGCCGCCGGCCTGCTGGTCGGTGCGCCGCTGTCCTGGGTGTTCCGCACGATCGCCATCGCGCCGACGTTCGTCGTCCTGGGCGTGGCCCTGGGCGTCTTCATCGGCGGCGGCATCCTGCGCCGGCTCAAGCGCGGGCGTCCCGATACCTGGCTGTACCGGCAACTGCAATGGCGCATCGCCACGCGCCATCCGCTGATGGCGGGATGGGTAGGCGGCCACGTGCTGATCTCGCGCTCCGGCTTCTGGTCCACCCGAAGGTCTGCCGCAAGGGGGGCACGATGAGCCGGTTCAAGAACGAGATCACCCACCTGCAGGCGCACATCAAGACGCTTCGCCTGGGGGCTGGCGCGCTGGTCATCGTCGCCCTGGTCATGGGCGGGGGCTGGTGGAGCGCGCCGCGCGACCTGACCATCCACGTCCCGCCCGACCTGCGCTCCGGCAGCACCCGCAAGTGGTGGGAAGTGCCGCCCGAATCGGTCTATGCGTTCACGTTCTACGTGTTCCAGACCCTCAACCGCTGGCCGACGAACGGCGAAGAGGACTATCCGCGCAACCTCCACACGCTCTCGCCGTACCTCACCCCGTCCTGCCAGGCCTTCCTGCGCGCGGACTACGACTACCGCCGCAGCACGGGCGAGCTGCGCCAGCGCGTGCGCGGTATCTACGAAATCCCCGGCCGCGGCTATGGCGACGACCCCACGGCGCGCGTGCGCGTGGTCTCCGACCGCGACTGGGTGGTGACGCTCGACATCACCGCCGACGAGTACTACGGCGCCGAGCAGGTTAAGCGCGCGCTCGTGCGCTACCCGGTGAAGGTCACGCGGGTGGACGTCGATCCAGCCCGCAACCCGTTCGGCCTGGCGCTGGACTGCTACGACGGCGCGCCCCAACGCATCAGCGCCCCGGAGCCGACGCGCCCGGCGCCTGGCGGCCTGTCTTCGCAAGCGCCCCAAGGAGGAAACACCCCATGAAGCATCCTGCATTCACGCTGCTGGGGCTGTTGGCCGTGGCCACCACAGTGGTCATGTCCCCCGCCGCCCGCGCGGTCGAAATCCTGCGCTGGGAACGCATGCCGCTCGCGCTGCCGCTGAAGGTAGGCCAGGAGCGCATCGTGTTCATCGACCGGAACGTCCGCGTGGGCGTGCCGGCGGGCGTGGGCGAACGCCTGCGCGTGCAGAGCGCGGGTGGCGCGGTGTACCTGCGCGCCAGCGAGCCGATCGAGCCCACGCGGCTGCAATTGCAGGACGCCGACACGGGCGCGCTGTTCCTGCTCGACATCGCGGCCGAGCCGCCCAAGGACGGCGAGGCCGAGCTGGAGCCGGTGCGCATCGTCGAGGGCAGCAGCACCCCGGCGCGCTATGGCGATCAGGCAGGCGGTGCCGATGAGGCCCCGGCACGCGCCCAGAATCAGACAGGCGCTCATGCGGCGCGGCGCGAAACCCCGGTTTCGGTCGTCCTGACGCGCTTCGCCGCTCAGAACCTTTACGCGCCCCTGCGCACCGTGGAGCCGCTGCCAGGCGTCATGCGGGTGAACCTGCGCCGTGACCTCGACCTCGGCACGCTGATGCCGACGCTGCCGGTGCGCGCGGTCGCGCTCGCGTCGTGGCGTCTGGAAGACCAGTGGGTCACCGCCGTGCGTCTGACCAACAGCAGCAGCGGCTGGGTCACGCTCGACCCGCGCGTGCTGCAAGGCGACTTCCTCACCGCAACCTTCCAGCACGAATCATTGGGTCCGCGCGGATCTCCCGAGGACACGACCGTCCTGTACCTGGTGACGCGTGGGCACGGCCTCGCGCAATCGCTGCTGCCGGCGATCCACCGCTTCGACCCCGCTGCGCACCTGGCGCAGCCGGAAGCTGAAGCCGACGACGGCAAGGGGGCCCGCCATGCGCAGTAACGGCCTGCTCAAGTGGCTGATGATCCCGGTCGCCTTGCTGGTGCTGTTCGTTGCCATCCGGCTGTTCTCCGGCGGAAGCACGTCGGCACCGCCCGCTGCGGATGCCGGCTCCAAGCTCACGCCCGAGGAAATGAAGGCATTGGGCATCGAAGGCGATACCCCCCGCGATACCGTGGCAACGCTCGTCGCCCAGGTAAAGCAGTTGCGTACCGAGCTTCAGACCGCGCTAACCGACAACAAGTCGCAGCGCGAGGAAAACCAGCGGCTGCGCCAGCGCGAGAACTCCATCGATCAACGCATCAATTCGGCCCTCGAATCCGAGCGCTCGAACCTGCGCCGCGACCAGGAACAGGCGACCAGTGCGCGCCAGCAGACTGAAGGGCTGCTCGCCGACCTGCAGCGGCGTCTGGACAGCATCGGCGGGCGTGGCGGCGGCCATGCCGATCTGCCTGTGGGCCTGGGGCTGCGCGATGGCGACGAAGCCGGCATGGAAGGCGGCGTGCGGTGGGTCGAACCGGACGACGCGAAGAAGGCCGAGGGCCGCAACAACGGTCGTGGCACGGGCAGCGGCATGAGCTTCCCGACGAGCTTCGGCCCCGCGCAAAGCACGCTGGAAACCACCATGGAGAACGTGGCGAACGCCGGCGCACGTGCAGCAGGCGTCAAGAGCGCCAAGCCGGTCTATACCGTGCCGACCAACTCCACGCTGATGGGCTCCGTGGCGATGACGGCGCTGATCGGCCGCGTACCGATCGACGGGACGGTGAACGATCCGTACCCCTTCAAGGTGCTGGTCGGGCCGGACAACCTCACGGCCAATGGGATTGATATTCCCGACGTGGCCGGCGCTGTGTTCAGCGGAACCGCCTCGGGCGACTGGACGCTCTCATGCGTGCGCGGCCAGGTGCGCAGTATCACCTTCGTCTTCAACGACGGCACGATTCGCACCATCCCCGAAGACCGCGAAGGCAATCAGCAGAACAACCAGCAGCGCGACGGCCTAGGCTGGATCAGCGATCCGCACGGCATCCCCTGCGTCAGCGGCGAGCGGCGCAGCAATGCCCAGCAATACCTCGGCTCGCAGGCCCTGATCACGGCGGCCGGTGCCGGCGTGGCCTCGCTCATCGAGAGCGACAGCGGCCGCATGTCCTATGTCGGCTCGGACGGTTCCATCGGCACCGTGGGCATCAGCGGCCAGGAAGCAGTCGGCCAGATCCTCGCGGGCGGCGTCCGTGACATGTCGGCCTGGGTCAACAAGCTCTACGGCCAGGCCTTCGCCGCCGTCTATGTGCAGCCCGGCGCCAAGGTCGCTGTCCACCTCGAAAAACCGCTGGCCATCGATCACGACCCCGAAGGCCGCAAGGTCGATCACCGTGCAGGAGAAAGCCATGCGCTCGAACTCGATTAAGGGCCTGGCGCTGGCCCTCGCCGTCGCTGTGCTCGGCGGCTGCGCCACCAGCAAGGAAGAACTGCTGACCCATAGCGACCGCACCATGATGGACATCTGGCAGCAGGAAACGGGTGGCGGCGGCGGTGGCACCGGCCAGGTCGCGCGCCGGCAGTTGCTCGACGCGCGCCAGAGCCTGCGCCGGCCGCTGACCGAGGCCGACGTGCAGGCCGCGCCCGCCGAACAGATGCGCTACACGCGCACGGCACGCAACGAGGTCTATCGCCAGTTTCACCGCCTGCCCAATCCCGACCTGGTGATGTACGTGTACCCGCACTTGGCGGGCACGGACCCCGTACCCGTGCCGGGCTACACGACGGTCTTCCCCCTGTACCAACGGGTGCAGTACGCCATGCCGGGCGAGCGCGTGGAGGACTACTGATGCGCTGGAAACTACCCTGGTCGAAGTTTGCCGCATCCGGCGCCGGCGATGACGAGCAGCCGGACGGCTGGCAGCGCCACGTCGACGCCTTGCACCAGGCCGGCATCCCCGAACCCGGTGCAGCACTCCAAGGCCGCAGGCCGGCGACGGTAGCCAACGAGCAGGCGCTGTACGACGTCGCGCCGTCGTTCGCGGAACTGCTGCCTTGGGTGGAGTTCCTGCCGCAGTCGAAGTCCATGCTGCTGGAGGATGGGCAGTCGGTCGCTGCCTTCTACGAGCTGGTGCCGCTGGGCACCGAGGGCCGGGAACCCGGCTGGCTCGCGCATGCCCGCGACGCCTTGGAGAACGCGCTCCAGGACTCGTTCGATGAGCTGGACGAAAACCCCTGGGTGCTCCAGCTCTACGCCCAGGACGAACCCAGCTTCGACCAGTACATGGAGAACCTGCGCAACTACGTGCAGCCGCGCGCCCGCGGCACCGCGTTCACCGAGTTCTACCTTCGCTTCTTCAGCCACCACCTGCGCGCGGTCGCCAAGCCCGGTGGACTTTTCGAGGACACGGTAGTGACTCGCCTTCGCTGGCGCGGCCAGACGCGGCGGGTTCGCATGGTCGTCTATCGGCGTGCCACCGGGCAGGCGAACCGCCGCGGCCAGACGCCCGAGCAGATGTTGAACATCGTCTGCGACCGCCTGTGCGGCGGCTTGGCGAACGCCGGCATCCAGGCACGGCGCATGGTCGCAGCCGACGTCCACGACTGGCTGCTGCGGTGGTTCAATCCGCGCCCGGCGATGCTCGGGCCGAGTGCAGAGGATCGGGAGCGCTTCTACGCGCTGGCGCGCTACCCCGACGAGGCCGAGGACGGCGAAATCGAGCTGGCGAGCGGTCGGGATTTCAGCCAGCGGCTGTTCTTCGGTCAGCCACGCTCCGACGTGGAGCACGGCACCTGGTACTTCGACGGCATGCCGCATCGCGTGTTAATCACCGACCGCCTGCGTATGCCGCCCGGCACCGGACACCTGACAGGCGAAACCCGCAAAGGGGATGCGATCAACACGCTGTTCGACCAGATGCCGGAAGACACCCTGATGTGTCTCACGATGGTCGCCACGCCGCAGGATGTGCTGGAAGCGGACCTCAACCACCTGGCGAAGAAGGCGGTGGGCGAGACGCTGGCGTCGGAGCAGACGCTCAAGGACGTGCAGGAGGCACGGTCCCTGATCGGCAGCGCGCACAAGCTCTACCGGGGAACGCTGGCGTTCTACCTGCGCGGACGCGACGAAGCGGAACTGGACCGGCGCGGCCTGGACCTGGCGAACGTCATGCTCAACGCCGGCTTGCAGCCGGTGCGCGAGGACGACGAGGTGGCACCGCTCAACAGCTACTTGCGCTGGCTGCCGTGCTGCTACAACCCTGGCCAGGATCGGCGCAAGTGGTACACCCAACTGATGTTCGCGCAGCACATCGCGAACGTGTCGCCGGTGTGGGGCCGCGCCCAAGGTACGGGGCACCCCGGCATCACGATGTTCAATCGCGGTGGCGGCCCGATTACGTTTGACCCCTTGAACAGATTGGATCGGCAGATGAACGCCCATCTGTTTCTGTTCGGCCCTACGGGCTCGGGGAAGTCCGCAACGCTTAACAACCTCTTGAACCAAGTCACGGCGATATACCGCCCGCGGCTGTTCATCGTGGAGGCCGGCAACAGCTTCGGTCTGTTCAGCGACTTCGCACGCAAGCTCGGGCTGACGGTGAACCGGGTCAAGCTGGCCCCTGGCTCGGGCATCAGCCTGGCACCGTTCGCCGATGCGCGCCGGCTGATCGAAACGCCGAGCGACGTGCAGACACTCGATGCCGATGCGCTGGACGAGGACGTACCCCCCGACGCCTCAGCCATGGAAGCGGACGAGCAGCGCGACGTGCTGGGCGAACTGGAGATCACGGCCAGGCTGATGATCACGGGCGGCGAAGACAAGGAAGAAGCCCGGATGACGCGGGCCGACCGCTCGTTAATCCGGCAGTGCATCCTCGACGCCGCCGAGCACTGCCACGGTGGAGGTGGTAGCGAGAAGCGCACCGTTCTCACGCGCGACGTGCGCAACGCGCTGCGCACCCGCGGCCAGGACCCGACGCTGCCCGAGATGCGCCGCGTGCGGCTGCTGGAGATGGCGGACGCAATGGACATGTTCTGCCAAGGCACGGACGGCGAGATGTTCGACCGCGACGGCACGCCGTGGCCCGAGGCCGACATCACCCTGGTCGATCTGGCGACATACGCCCGCGAAGGCTACAACGCGCAGCTCTCCATCGCCTACATCAGCTTGATCAGCACGGTGAACAACATCGCTGAGCGCGACCAGTATTTGGGGCGCCCGATCATCAACGTGACCGACGAAGGTCACGTGATCACCAAGAACCCGCTGCTCGCTCCCTACGTGGTCAAGATCACAAAAATGTGGCGGAAGCTAGGGGCCTGGTTTTGGCTGGCTACACAAAATATCGACGATCTGCCGCGCGCCGCGGAGCCCATGCTCAACATGATCGAGTGGTGGATCTGTCTCAGCATGCCGCCCGATGAAGTCGAGAAGATCGCGCGGTTCCGCGAACTCTCGCCTGCGCAGA
Source organism: Pseudomonas sp. PS01298 (assembly GCF_029959745.1). Taxonomy (NCBI): domain Bacteria; kingdom Pseudomonadati; phylum Pseudomonadota; class Gammaproteobacteria; order Pseudomonadales; family Pseudomonadaceae; genus Pseudomonas; species Pseudomonas sp. PS01298. Next base: position 123,582 of record NZ_JASCPP010000002.1, read on the forward strand.
AGGCGCTGATGCTTTCGGCGCGCAAAGAGGCGGGGAAATTCACAGAAGGCGTCATCCTCTCCAAGAGCATGGAAGTGCTGTTCCGCGCCGTGCCGCCGAGCCTGTACCTCGCCCTCGCGCAGACAGAACCCGAGGAGAAGGCCGAACGCTACCAGCTCATGCAGCAGTACGGCTGCACCGAACTGGAAGCGGCTTTCAAGGTGGCCGAGAAGATCGACCAGGCACGCGGCATCGAGTCGCAGGCCCTGGAACTGTCGTAAACCGGAGAACGCCATGGACCAGAAACGTCCTTCCATTCCGATGCAGGTCCAGGCGTTCCGCCGTCGCCGCTGGCCCTGGGTATTGGCTGCTGCGCTGGTCGCGCTGCTGCTGATCTGGCTCGTGTCCCGGTCGCCCGGCGGATCCTCAGCGCCGTCGCCCGCGCCGGTCAGCACGGCGCAGGTCGCTGGGCCACCCTGGCAGATGGGCAACCCTGACGGCCGTTTCACGCTGACACTCTATGCCGACCTGGAATGCCCGTTCTGCCGGGAGTACTTCCCGCAGCTCAAGCGGTGGGTCGGCAGCAACACCGACGTCGCACTGCAATGGCATCACCAGCCGCTGGCTGCGCACGAGCCTGCCGCGTCGGACGAGGCACGTCTGGCCGAGTGCGCTGCCGAAGCAGGCGGGCATGCGGCGTTCTGGCAGGCGGTCGAATGGGTCTATGCCCACACGCGCAGCGACGGCCAGGGCTTGCCCGATGGCTTGCGCTACCCAGAAACAACGTCAGCCATCGAGCAGTGCATGGCGAGTGAGCGGCCCAACGCGGCCATCAGCGCCCAGGCCGCGGAAGCGACCAAGAGCGGCGTGACCGCCACGCCGTCGCTGCGACTGCTCGATCGCCAGACGGGCCAGGCCATCGTGCTGCAAGGGCCGATCGAGGGCGATGCCTTGCTCTCGGCCATGGACATGCTGGCGGCCGGGGAAATGTCCAGCGACGCGGCGGGTTCGCCCGCCACCCCCACATCCGAGATGCCTGCCGACGTTGTCGGCGACATGCCCAGGTAGCCCTCGGTCTTTGAGGCTACGGTGCGGATCGCCGCGCTGACCGCTACCCGTTCGCTTCGCATCCCGGCTGCGAACAATCACCGCTGCGCGGTGATAGATGCACCTTGTTCCGCTGTTTCCATCCCCAGGAGGGCTTGCCCTCTCAGGCTGGCGCCCTCCGTTCACATTCTGGAGGTTCGCCATGTCACTCGTCGTCAATGACTCCTGCGTGGAGCCACGTTTTGCCCCAGCGTCCCAATCCGATGACTGGATCATCCGGCAAGCCATCGCGCTGCTGGAGCAGCGGGTCTTCAAGAAGGGGCCTTCCCTGGATCAGCCTGCGGCCGTTAAGGACTACCTGCGCCTGAAACTGGCCGCCGAGCCCAACGAAATCTTCGCCGTCGTGTATTTGAACAACATGCACGAGGTACTGGCCTATGAACCGACGTTCAAAGGCACAGTCCATTCGACCACGGTACATGCGCGCCCGATCGTGCAGCGTGCCCTGGAACTGAACGCTGCTGCGGTCATTTTCAGCCACCAACACCCTTCGGGCTGCACGGACCCATCGAGCGCGGATCGCGCGTTGACCCAAACGCTGAGGGCCGCGTTGTCGCTGATCGACGTGAGGGTGCTGGATCACCTGATCGTCGGCCAAGGCACGCCGTACTCGTTCGCGGAATCCGGCCTGCTGTAGCGACGGCATCGGCTCCCTGATCCACGCGGAGGCTTCGGCCTCCGCTTTTTCGTGGGCGCGAGACAAGCAGGTATGCGGGCAGTGCGCGATGCGCATTGTTTGTTGGGGCCGCATCGGCTTCGCGTTTGACTACTGCTCTGATCAACTTCAAGGGCACGCGACATGCCAGCATCTCTTTCCAGGTTCGCGCCGGGCTGGCGAACCCTCGGCCTGGCCGTGGCGCTGCCGGCAGCCCTGGCCGTTTTCAGCCCGGCCACCTTCGCCGCCGACGTGGTGGTCGTCACCGACAGCCGCCACCCGGTCAAGAACAGGGGCGGCGAGCAGCTGATCGAGCTGGACGAAGCCCACCGGATTGAAGCGGAGCTTTCCGCGGGACTGCCCACCGACCCCGAACAGGCGACGGCCATCGTCAAGCGCCGGCTGAATGTCGGCGGTGCCGATCTACAGCGCCGCATCGCTTCCGCATACCAAGGCGTCACCGACGCATGGAGCCTGGGCATCACCAGCATTCCAGCCGTCGTGGTGGACAAACGCTACGTGGTCTATGGCGAGCCGGACGTGGCTCGCGCTGTCGCGCGCATCGAGCAGCACCGGAGGAACCAGCCGTGACCCGACCATTCGACCTGATGCGCCGCCTGCGCGCTGGCGTGGCTTCGTTGCTGCTGCTCAGCGCCACGGGTAGCTACGCCCTCAATACAGCGACCGTCATCGGATCGGTGGCATCGCCCGACTGCCTCGAATACCGCGTCGTCGGCATCTGCTACTGGCTCTATTGCACATGGACGGGCTGCACCGTGCGCACGTCCACGAAAGTGCGCCACTACGTTCCCGACGCGGTGGTGTCGTCGTACTCGAATACCGGCGAAAACCCCTGGGTCGAAGTCCGGGCAATGGGCACACCCAACCCGTCGGCCCAAGCGGGCGGCGATGGGACCACAAACGAGGATCACGAAAACAATCTCGCAAAATTCAAAAACGCGGACGTCATCGGCCACCCCGGTGCCGAGGTGTTCAACCAGTTCGCCTCGTCGTCGGGCTACTTCTGTGAGGGCGCGGGCACGGCGTTCATGCCGTACTTGCTCAGCACCCTGGATACGCTGGCCTGGCGCTACAACGTGCCCGAGATGGCCTACCCGGAAGCGCTGATTCCGGGCCGGCGCGAGGTCGGCGCACGCACCACGATGAACCTGTGGGGCAACGTGTATCCCCGTGGCGGCTTCCTGCACCAAACCGACGACTTCAAGGCCAGCGCAGTGGTGGCCCAGCGTGCGGGCGATGTGGTCACTCGCCGGGGGCAGATCCACGTCTATCAGCCGTTGCTCGCGAACTCCCGCGACGGCTACTGGCCAGCCGGCGCGCTGATGGAGGGCGATGCCTCGACCGGCAAGTGGCAAGAACTCACGCCCGTCCTGTCGTCGTCCTGCACGGTCTTCCCGCGCAGCGGCTTCCTTACCCAGGCGCAGCAAGGCGACTACGCATGGGCGCTGTGGCGGCCGTATGCCTGCTGCTCACGCCGTGGCCAGGTGTTCCTGGGCAGCGTCGATTTCCTCTGAGGTGGTGCCATGAAGTTCCGTCCTGCATTCAATCCGTTGTCCCGCCGGGCACGTCGCACGGAGATCGTCCTGGCGCTCGCCGGCGCGCTCGCGCTCGGCAGCGGCGTGGCCTGGGGTCAACTGGGATACCAGACCAGCGGCAGCGTCATCGGCGATGACGTCATGTACTCGATCGGCGGCGGCAACGCCGTGTCGATGGGACGTGCGGCCGGCATGCGCTCTCTCGGCGTCGGCGTGGGCTGGAACAGCAACTTGATCTGCGGCGATATGAGCATCCAGACCACGTTGAAGAACCAACTGAATGGCATCACCAACGGCTTCCAGCAAATCATGTCGTCGGTGATCCAGAGTGCCACCAGTGCGGTGGCATCGTTGCCCGCGCTGATCATCCAGCGGGCCGATCCCGGTCTGTACAACCTGCTCACCAATGGCGTGCTGCAGGCGCGACTCGATTTCGACCGTTCCAAGCTGACGTGCCGTGCGATGGCCGAGAAGATGGCCGAAACGGCGGGTGGACAACTCGGCTGGAGCCAGATGGCAGAAGGGCTGGCGTTGCGCGATGCCGTGTCGAGTACCGACGCGGTCTCGGCCATCGAGCAAGCAGAGACACGCCGCGGCAACGATGGCGTGCCCTGGGTCGGAGGCAGCAATGCGGGCGGCTCCGGCCAACCAGCGATCAGGGTCGTCGGCGATGTCACCCGTGCCGGCTACAACCTGGTCAACGGCCGCGGCGTAACCGACACCTCGTCCATCGCGCCGGCCAGTTGCAGCAGTCTCTCGTGCCAGACCTGGACCTCGCCGCAGGCCGCCGTCGAGTGGGCTACGCGCGTGCTCGGCGAGAAGGAGCAGCGCACGTGCGATGCCTGCACCAAGACCGAGACGACGCCGGGCGTCGGGCTCACTCCGCTGATCCAGGAAGAGTACGATGCCAAGCTGCAGGCGCTCCAGGACCTGGTGACCAAGGCGAAGAACACGACGCCGGAGAACCTGCGCGAGGCCGGCAGTGCGTCGCTGCCCATCACGCGCGGCGTGATCGAGGCGCTGCGCGACGAGCCCGACCAGCACCTGCTTTCGCAGCGCCTGGCGTCCGAGGTCGCGCTGGCGTCCGTGCTGGAGAAGGCGCTCCTGCTGCAGCGCACGCTGCTCACGGGCAAGAAGGAGCCCAATGTCGCGGCCAACGAGCTTGCCGTGGAAGCCGTGAACCACGAGAGCGACACACTCGACCGCGAGATTCGCAACCTCAAGACCGAACTGGAGCTGCGGCGCGAGCTGGCGAACAACTCGCCCATGGCGATCATCCAGCGCCACGGCGCGCGCGCGGCCGGCTCGCGCGGCATCTACGAGGGCGATCCTGTGCCGGACCGTCTCGACCAGCTCCAGAAGGGCAATCCGGGGAGTCGGCCATGAGCCCGGCGCGCATGGCATGGCGGCCGCTGCGCTGGCTGTTCAGCCGGCGCGCGGCGAAGACGCTGCTGTGGCTGGTGCTGATCGTTGCCGCCGCCGTGGGGGCGAACGTCGCGGGCATCTACCTGGTCGGCAGCGTTGCAGGCTGGGAACGGTGGCTGGCGGCCTCCGCAGGGTATTTCTTCATCTGGCGGCTGTGCGTGTACGTGGCAACGGTCTATGGATGGTTCTGGATGCGCCGCCGGGTGCTGGCCCGGGAAGACCAAAGTGGGACAGATGGCCAGGCGCGGCGCCGGTTGATCCGCACCGAAGTCGCCGGCGTCGTCGCCATCGTCGCGCTGGAAGCCAGCCTGCTGATGCAGGCCGCTTGAGGGGAGATCGGGACCATGACGCTCTTCACAACCGACTATCTGGAGTACTACCTCACCCTTGTGTCCTGGATCGTCAACAACGGTATCTGGGCCGTGCTGGTGTCCAGCGGGGTGTTTGCGCTGCCTTTCGTCGCCATCGTCGTGCAGGAGTGGCTGAAGGCTCGTGCGGAAGGCGCCGACGAAGGCAACAAGGGGGTGCTCTCGGCCGCTCGTATCGAGAATCGGGTCTTCGTCGCCATCGTGGTGGTGATGTTCGCCGGCATTCCGTTCATCGACGTGGATCTCAGCACCATCCAGTACGACAGCTCGCGCTCGGCGCAGTGCCAGGTCAGCGTGCCGCAGCCCACGGAAACCGGCTGGTCGCAGTCATTCAGCACCATCAACAACCAGTCGGCGAAGGTACCGGTCTGGTGGGCCTTCATGCACGCGCTCTCGCGCGCCGTCACGAGCGCCTCGGTAGCGGCGATCCCGTGCGGTACGGACCTGCGGCAGATGAGGATGGAGATCGACGCGACCCGCATTGACGACCCGGTACTGGCTCAGGAAGTCGCGGACTTCTCTCGGGATTGCTATGGGCCTGCGCGGGCCAAACTGTTCATGCAGCGCCCGGATCTCGATGAGCAGCAGATGCACGACGTGACCTGGATCGGCTCGCGCTTTTTCACGGACACGGGTGGCTACTACGACAGCTACCGCTCCAGCACGGCGCGCGAGGCATGGCCCTATGACGACACCCGCGATGCTGGCCTCGCGCAGGTTGCCAATGGCGGCGGCTACCCGACTTGCAGGCAGTGGTGGTCAGACGGCAGCAACGGCCTGCGGGCACGCCTGCTGGGGAAAGTGGACCCGACCCTACTGAATCGCCTGGCGGGCTGGGCCGGGTTCCTCAGCCGGGCCGAGGTGGACGATTCGGTGATTCGCGCCATCGCGTCACCGCGGCAGCAGAAACTGAACCAGGGCAGCGTCTATACGGACTACGGCGGCCAGATCGACAAGACCCTGCCGAACATCGTGACGCGCGCCACAGGCGACGTCGGGATGGCCGTCGGCGCGATTGCTGCGTTTCCCGCCATGGACGTCGTGCGCCAATCCCTGCCCATGGTGCTCGCCTTGCTGAAGATGGCGCTGGTCATCTGCATCCCGCTGGTGCTAGTCGTGGGCACCTATGACCTGAAGACGGTCGTCACCGTCAGCGTGGTGCAGTTCGCGCTGTTCTTCACGGACTTCTGGTTCCAACTCGCACGCTGGATCGATTCAACGATTCTGGACGCGCTTTATGGCTGGGGTTTTGGCTGGAACCGGCCGCACACCAACTTCGACCCGCTGGTGGGGCTGAACAACGCCTTCGGTGACATGCTCCTGATGTTCATCACGGGCACCATGTTCATCGTGCTACCTACCTTCTGGATCATGGCCTTGGCTTGGGCGGGTGTTCGCGCCGGTAACGTGCTGCAAGGACTCGCTGGTGCCACTGGCGATGCCAAGGCTGCCGGTGGGAAGGGAGGAAGTATCGCGATCAATGCCGTGTCGAAGAAGTAATCACTGCTAGTCATCCTCGACATGAGGATCAATGCGAAAACCGTCGTAGGTGTACAAGCCGAACCCGGCTGGTCCGTTTCGCCATTCTGGCTCGGGCAACTCCTCGCCCAGGTCGGTATTGCGGGCCATCCAGGCAACGACTATGACGCACACCAGCAGCAGAGCCAGCCAGAAGGTGGTGTACAGCAGCGCCCCGAGCGCGGCCAACTTGACCACCCACACGAGCGCGACAGCGCCAGCTATCGGCACTCCCTTGGAGATCAACCAGTTCGACGCCCGTCGTTCGCCGCGCGCATAGGCACGCCATCCGCGGCCAAAGGTGCGGCCGAGGCGTTCTGCGGTGCTGGTGCGGGTCGTCGTGGTCATGGTCGTCTCCTGCTGTTGAGGAATGCCTATTTCACTTTGCTCCAATTCATTCGGTTTGAGGCTTCAATGCGCTTTCTTGCTGCTTCAGGACGCTTCGTCCTCCGGCTCCACCGGGCCGGGATCGAGTTCCAAGCCGATGCGATAGGTGGTAACGAACCGCGGCCAGTCCACATGGTCAACCAAGTCGATGTCCTCGACAACGCTGATCTTGGCTCCCGCACGCTCGAACAGGGCGATGCTCTTGGCGGGATAGTTGTTGCGCGACGGATAGAGCACTCCGTCGAACAGCGCCTGGCCGTCATCTCCGAGCATCGCATGCACCTGGGCGGACACCTGCTGCGTGTACGTGTAGTCGCGGCTGGCCAATTGCTCCAGATTCAGGCCGAAGTAGCTTGCCATGACGCCCGGCGCCGTGAGGTCAGCCAGGAGCATGTCGTCCAGAACTCCTACTGCGCGCACCATCCGGGCCTGGACTTCTTTCAGCGTGATCGAGCGATTGGTGTCCGCAAGCCACTGGTGCTTGTGAAACACCGACTCCATCAGCGCCGTGGGCAGGTCGCGCCCCAGGTAGAGCACGCCGTAGGCTCCCGCCGGGTCATCGTAGCGATTCGTGCTGCTGCGGCCATAGTACAGCGGGCTGCCCCGATAGACGACGCGGCTCACATGCTGGAGCAGTTCACCGGCATCGATCAGGAACGAAGGCAGCTCGTGGCTCATGGCGATCTCGCTTCAATGCACCTGTACGCCCAGCACGTTGAACACAGCCTCGGCCACGTCATCGATCGTGCCATGCGTCACCGCATCCACCGGCGAGCGACCGCCCAAGCCTTCGAGTGGTTCGGACAGCGCGCGGTAGATCGTCCAGTGGTCGATGCCCTCGACCTCCTGGAGCACGGTTTGGGTCAACTGCTGCTTCACCGGGTCGAGCTGCCAGTCGGGCAGCTTCTGGCCGCGCGGCCCCACGTTCAGCGCCAGCAGCCGACGGGCGAGGATGTCCTTGTAGATTTGCTGGCGCGACTTGTCCGCCAGCTTGGCGAACTCGGCAGGCGGCAGGTTGTCCGGCTGGTTGAAGGCTTCCAGCAGCACGGCGCGGCCTCGCTGGACGTCGGTTTCAGTCGGTGCCCAGCGCGTGTCGGCGCGCAGCGCGGCCGCCTTTCGCTCCAAGGCCTGCGCCACCGTTTCACCTTCCAGGTTGGCGGGCAGCTTCACCGCCTCCACGCGCTCGTGGATAAACGCCTGCAACTCGGCCGCGAAAGCCGGGGCATCCCGGATTTCGACGGTATCCGCGAAGCGGCGCACATCCTCCACCGTGACGCGCGGCAGCCGGTCGGCAATGAATTCGATGGCAGTGGACATGGTCATCTCCCAGGTAGGTTTGAGACAGGATTCACTCTAGTCGCCTTTGTCGCCTTTGTCAATCTAGTCGCATGAATGGGAGTCTACCTGGCGGCTGTAGCGTCTCGGCAGCATAGGCCGCGGCCAGCGCGGGGCCGCTGTCCAATCCATTCGTGCGGGTTCCGCATTGACACTGGAGCCGCAACCCAGGGGCCGCTATACCGAAACGGTGAAAGGCCAAAGGGTCGAAACGGCAAGGGAATGGGGTGCAAGGGGAAAGGCCCTACCTCGAAAAGGCAAAAAGGCCTCCCGCCCGGCCCGCCATCAGGACACCGACATGCTCTCCCTGTTCCAGCGAAAACGTCCTCCGGTCGCTGCCGCGCCGTCGCCAGCATCTGCCACCGACCTCCTGAAAGGGCTGACGCGGCCGGAGTCGGCTGCCTCGCTGCTGGCCACCCCGCGCCGGCAGAAGCTGATGGAACACATCTGGCAGCGCACCTCGCTCTCGCGAAGGCAGTTCGCCACCCTGTACCGCACGCCACTGGAGCGCTACGCCGAGCTGGTCCAGGGGTTCCCGGCCTCCGAAGCGCACCATCACGCCTACCCGGGCGGCATGCTCGACCATGGCCTGGAAATCGTCGCCTACAGCCTGAAGCTGCGGCAGTCCCATCTGCTGCCCATAGGCGCCAGCCCTGAAGACCAGGCCGCGCAAGCCGAGGCGTGGACTGCTGCGATCGCGTACGCGGCCCTGTTGCACGACATCGGCAAGATCGCCGTGGACCTGCAGGTCGAACTGGCCGACGGCAGCACTTGGCACCCTTGGCATGGCCCGCTGCGCCAGCCGTACCGCTTCCGCTACCGGGAGGATCGCGAGTACCGCCTGCACAGCGCCGCCACGAGCCTGCTGTACCACCAGTTGCTCAACCGCGACATTCTCGACTGGCTCAGCGGCTATCCGTCATTGTGGGCGCCGCTGCTTTACGTTCTTGCCGGGCAGTACGAGCACGCCGGGGTGCTCGGCGAGTTGGTCGTGCAGGCAGACCGCGCCTCCGTCGCCCAGGAGCTGGGCGGCGATCCCGCGCGCGCCATGGCCGCACCCAAGCACTCGCTCCAACGCAAGCTGGTGAACGGGCTTCGCTACCTGCTCAAGGAAGAGCTGAAACTGAACCAGCCTGAAGCCTCCGATGGCTGGCTCACCGAGGACTCGCTATGGCTGGTGAGCAAGACGGTCTCGGACAAGCTCCGAGCGCACTTGCTGTCCCAGGGCGTTGATGGCATCCCTGCGAACAACACTGCGGTGTTCAACGTGCTCCAGGACCACGGCATGTTGCAGCCGACGCCAGACGGCAAGGCGATCTGGCGCGCGACCGTGACCAGTTCCACCGGCTGGTCCCACTCGTTCACCCTGTTGCGGGTGGCGCCTGCACTGATTTGGGAGCCTGGCGAGCGGCCCGCGCCGTTCGCCGGGACGGTGGCGATTGATACGGGCTCCACGGACAACGAGGCCGATGGGCCACTCCCACTTCCCCCAGATGATGTGCAGCCCGCCGCAGCGAGCCAAGAGGCGCTGCCATGGGAAGAAGCTGGTAGCACCGCTTCGGCTCCTTCGCCCAGGCCCCAAACCAAGGCCGATGTCATGGAGGACATGCTGGCGATGGTGGGTCTACGGGATTCGTCCGGCATGGCGCGGGAGGCGGAAGCCGCCGCGGGCGAGGTGGATGCAACGCCCCCGGGAGCGCCCTCACTAATCTCGGTCACCGCTACGCCTTCATCACCGTTGCCCATGTCCCCGGTCGCGCAGCCCTCCGGCGAGCATTTCATGGCATGGCTGCAACAGGGCATAGCCTCGCGGCGGCTAATAATCAACGACGCGAAAGCGCTCGTACACACCGTGAGCGATACGGCGTACCTGGTAAGCCCAGGCGTCTTCCAGCGGTATGCACAAGAGCACCCGCAGGTGGAAGCACTGGCCAGGCGAGAGAATCAGCAGGACTGGCAGTGGGTACAGAAACGCTTCGAACGACTGCAACTGCACCGTAAACAGCCCAACGGCCTGAACATCTGGACCTGCGAAGTCACCGGCCCACGCAAGGCGCGTCAGTTACACGGCTATCTCCTGCAGAGCCCGCTGCAACTATTCCAAGACCCGCCCCCCAACAATCCTTATCTGAAAACCGGGGGCGTCTCTCCGGCGCCGTGACTAAGTCGCGATTTCGATAATGTCTCCGGCCCCGCGTGCATAGATCAGGGCATAGTCCAAGGTGCTTGGCGTTTGCGCATGCAGAAACAGCAACGGCGCCCCCGGCACAACCCGATCGCCAACCTGCACCCTCAGATCCACGCCAGCTGCCGGGTTGTCCGGAGCGCCGGCCAACTTCGCCAGCCGGGACAGTTTGCGATTGTCGATCCCCACCACCTTGCCGGCGCTGGCAGCGACCAAGGGCAGCACGCAAGGGGCGCGTGGCGGTTCTCGCATTCCGCCTTGAGCATCGCAGATGCGCTGAAACTTCTCCCACGCGAGCCCCTCGTCTAGAGTGCGCAAGGCCAACGCCATGCCTCCTCCTGCTGGCGCAGCGCCCCCCATCTCCAACACTGCGCCGGCAACCACAGCGGCTCGTTGGCGAAGATCGGCCGGCGCCCCCTCGTCATTGCGCAATACGGCCAGCACATCCCGGGCTTCCAGCGCCGGGCCGATGCCGCGGCCGACGGGCTGAGTGCCGTCCGTATACAGGCAATGCACGGCGAGACCGAAGTATGTGGCAGTGGCGGTCAACTTCGAGCCCAGCAGTTGAGCGGCCTCCTGGCTACGTACCTTGGCGGTAGGTCCGACAGGAATATCGATGACGACATGCGTCGCGCCGGCCGCGATCTTCTTGGACAACACCGAGGCGATCAGTTGTCCCTCCGTATCGATGTCTAATTCACGCTCAACGCGTACAAAAATGTCGTCGGCTGGGGACAAGTGCATGGAACCACCCCACGCCAGGCAGCCGCCTTCGCGCTTGACCACATCGCGCAGCTTGTCTAGGCTGAGGTCGACAGGTGCTAAAGTTTCCATGGTATCGGCGGTGCCGGCAGGCGATGTGATGGCGCGTGACGAGGTCTTGGGCATTAGCAGGCCGTTCGCCGTCACAATCGCCACGACGATGGGTGTGGTGCGGTTGCCCGGCAATCCGCCGACGCAGTGCTTGTCGACGACCATCTGGGCCCCCCATTTCAAGCGCTCACCCACCTGAACCATCGCGCGGGTCAGATCGACGGTCTCTTGTTCGTCCAGCGGCAGGGTGGAAGTGGCGGTCAGGAACGCAGCCAGATGCACATCCGTGTAGCGCCCCTTCACGACGTCGCCGACGATGGCGGTCATGTCCTGCATGTTCAGGCGCTGACCGTAGATCCGCTTGCGCACGCCGGCCAGCGAGTCCAGTAACGGCGGATGGCGCACCTCGACGGTATCGCCTGCATGCAACCCCAAGGCGTCCCAGGCGTCTTCGGACAAGGCCACCTGCTCGGGCGCCAGGCGCTCATCGTCCTCGATCTGGTACAGCTGGGCGAGCAGCTCGCGCTCCCCCGCCCTGACCAGCACCTGCGATCGCGACGCGAGTCCTTCAGCGAGGCAGACATAGGAATCCCTGCGCATGACAGCGACAGCTTGGTGCTGCGCATGCAGGCGCATCCGCACCGCTACCATGGCTGGTGCAACGGGTACTGCAGCAGCAGCGCCTGGCGTTCCTACGACAGCGCTCACAGCTTGAACTCCTGACCCTGCCGTGGAACCGTGGCCTGCCAGCCCAGGTCACGTTGCACCCGCTCGCGCAGCGCCTCGGATGCACTTGGCTCGCCGTGAACGATAAAAACATTCTTGGGTGGACGCTGGAAACCGGCCAGCCAACGCATCAACTCGTCGCTGTCGGCATGCGCGGACAGCCCGGGGAGCTCGGCGACCTCGGCTTTCACTGGCACCCACTGGCCATGGATCTTCGTCTCTTTTGCACCTTCGAGCAGCTTGCGTCCGCGCGTGCCCGCAGCCTGAAACCCAGAGAACAGTAGCGTATTAAGGTGATGGGGGCCGAAAGCAGCGATGTGATGCAAGACGCGTCCGCCGGTGGCCATGCCGCTGGCAGAAATGATCACCTTGGGATAACGGTTGGCGGACAACGCTTTAGACTCTTCTACATCGCGCACGCAAGTGATCGCTTCGCATGCCGCCGTGTAATCTTGTACTGAAAGCCGATGGTCGTCCGGGTAGGCATGCATCAGTTCCGTAGCACTGGTCGCCATAGGACTGTCCAGAAAAATCGGAACATTGTTCAAACGACCAGCGCGGCGCAGCAGCCACAGATCGTAGATGAGCGACTGGGCACGGCCGACCGCGAATGCCGGAACCACCACCGTACCGCCTCGCTTCACGGTGCGCTCGATCACCGCCCCCAGAGCTTCGACCGGATCGCTGTGCTCGTGGCGACGGTCGCCGTAGGTTGATTCGATCACCACATAGTCAGCCTCGGGCACGCTTTCGGGCGCATGCATCACCAGGTCGTCATAGCGTCCGAGATCACCGGAAAACACGATGCGCCGGCCGCCGATGTCGATCTGTGCCGTGGCGGCACCAAGGATGTGTCCTGCCCGTCGGAGCAACAACGTGCCTCCGCCGGGCAGCGCAACCTCCCTATGAAGCGGTGCTGTGGCGAACATGCCGATCGCGCGCTCGGCGTCGGCGACCCGGTACAGAGGCAGGGCAGGCTTGTGCTTGCTGAAACCTTTGCGATTGGCGAACTCGGCATCCTTTTCCTGCAAGAAGGCACTGTCACGCAGGATCAACGCAGCCACATCGCGCGTGGCGGGAGTGGCGTATATCGGCCCGGAGAAACCATTGAGCACGAATCTCGGCAGATAACCGCAGTGGTCCAGATGGCCGTGGGTGAGAACGGCTGCGTCCACGTCTTCTGGATTGACAGCCAGTTGCTGCCAATTGAGCTCGCGCAAGTTCTTCAGGCCCTGAAACAAGCCGCAATCGATCAGAATGCGGGTGTCGTCGCAGGTCAGCAGGTGCTTGGAGCCCGTGACGGTGCCGGCTCCGCCGAGGCTGGTCAATGAGAGCATTCTTCTTTTCCTTGTCCTAAAGATTCTTGGTCAATGCAGTTGGCCGCTTGTGTCGGCGCCCAGTCGTGGATCGTCAGCCCGGTGCAGGCGTCTTCCAGCCGGTCACTTGCGCGGCTGCCTGCACGGCGTGTATCCAAGTGCAGCGATTGGCGAGGAGCATTCCAGCCACGTCGAGCGTGCCTCCGCGACTGATGTAACCCAGCGCACGCGTCCTTGCTTGGCCGCCATCGAGGCGTCGAAGGATCCCCAACATCGGTTCGGGACGTGTGTGGCTGAGCACCACCCGCGGCAGGTCGTCGGGAAAGAACGCCTGTAATTCGTCATCGCCGAGCACGAAAGCGCGCTCGATCTCATCGCGTGGAATGCGTAACCGCCCGGGCTCGATCACCGCGGTGACGCAGGAAGCCAGCCCATGCCGCTCCAGGAAAGCGTGGGCTTTCAGCGCCTCCTCCAGTTGATACGCTCCGATGGCGACGAACTGCACGCCGGCAACGCCAGGCGTCCCTGCGATGTGCGCTGCGCCGCGCTCGACCAGCCGTTGAGCCGCGTTGGCATCGAGACGCTCGGGAGCATCCCGCTTGGACACCACCATGCAGGCGAGCTGTCCGCGGCCGGCGTACACGTCTCGCAGCGCGGCCACAGCGGTGTTGCTGTCTACCGGAAACAGTACGCGTGCGGTGTCTGACATCTCGCCCAGCAAGGCTTCGCCTATCGTCGGGTCCTGGTGAGACTGCTCGTTCTTCGAGTTCTCCCAGGTGTGCGAGGTGACGATCAGCGGAACAGATAGCCAGCCGGGGACTTGGCCGAGCGCCTTCTGATGGCGCGCGAAAATGATCTCCTGGCGCAGCAGGCCGAGCATCTTCATTGCGAACGCCTCGTAGCTGACGATCAGGTTGAGCCCCCCCTTGTTGCCAAGCGCCGCTGCGGCGACTGCCTCTTCATTGAGCGCGGTGATCACCGCGCCATGAAGGTCCTCGGCCATGCCCGGTTCCGGCACGTTGACCCGATGCTTGAGCAGCGCGAGGGTGCCGCCCATCTTGTTACTGGCCAACTCGTCGGGATTACCGAGCCGGACCCGCAATCCAGGGTTGGCCCGAACCAGCTCAACGAACCACCGATCCAGCATCGCCATGGCGCTGCCTTGGGTGCCGGCCGGTGCCCACGCCGGTTCTGGCAGGTGCAGCGCCTGCGGGTGACGATGAGCCATGGAATGCTGGCTCTCCCGACCGCGGCCCTGGCTGCGATGGGTATCGAGCACCGCAAGCGCGTGATCGAGGTCCCCAGACGCCACATGGAGCGCAGAGGCGCTGGCATTGAACGCTTCCCGGGCGCCGGCATCCCGGTGAGGATTGCCGACCAGTGGAAGATTGTGTGCGGCGTTGGTACCGGCGCCGGCGAAGCCGAACCCTTTCTCGGTCTCGGCGATGACATATGGCAACCGGGCGGGATAACGTCGTTCCGGCGCGGCGGCGAACCTTTTCAGCGCCTGCTCCGCCGCCAGGATCGCCCAGGCGATTGCGGCAGGGTCACGGCCATCGACGATCAGCGGCTCGAAGCCGTTATGGCGCACATCCTCTGCCAGCCAAGCGGCACCGCCTTCTTGGACGATCTGCGTGCGCTGCTCGATCCGGCGTCCGTTGAGGATCATCACCGGAATCGCGAAACCGCAGTCCTCGGCTCGCCACCAGCGCGGTGCCCAATCCGAGCCGCGCTGCTCTTCGAACGCGCCGTCGCTCAGGAAGGCCACCAAGCTCTCTCCCGGCAAGGGCATATGCACGTATTGCAGTGCGGCGAAGCCCAGGTATCCGCCTTCGGAGACTGCCCCTGCGGTATGGGGGCTCGCATGGCTGCCCAACGGCACCGCCGGTTCGCCACGCGCATCGACGGCGTAGGAATAGAAGTCCGCACACAGACGGGACAGCCCAGCTTCGCTACGATCGTACCGTCCCTTCTGGCTTGGGGACACGTCCCCGGTCAGCGTGTTAATCGCCTCGATGGCCGCGACGCAGTGTCCCTGCCCCATCAGCCATCCGCGGGTCGAGCCAGCCAACGCATTGGCAAGCAGATATCCCACGAAGGCCGGCACCATGTTGAGCGATCCGCCGGTATGTCCTTCCGGCACCGCCTTGAAATCATGCTCCATCAGCGGGGCGCCGGATAAGTCGATACGATTGGCGTAGGTCATGTGCGCAACGACGTTCATCGCCGCACACGTCAGGCGGTCGCTCGCGGCGAGCAATACGTAAGCATCCTCCACGGATGCGATGGACCCCGCTTCCAGCAGATCGGCGACGGCCGCGTCGATATGCTCAATGGTGTCGTGCCGTCGCTTGATTGGCCCGTGTCCGGCCAGCCATTGAGACCGTGCCGAAGTCTTGTCGTTCATGGCGATATCCTTTCCAAGAAAGTGAGGGCTTAAGCGCCAGCAGTAAGCGATGCGTCCAGCGCGCCGCAGACCAGGGCTGACAGGGCAATCCTGTTGCTGGGGTGCGGGACGGCGTCGGTGGATGTGATACGCGAGAATAGGGGGATCAATTCCACCCAGGCTTCGTCAGCGAACAGCGCATGCACCACGACGCATTCGGGTTTTCGGAGCCCCTGTTCGACAAGCTTACGCGCTGCCACCGCCAAGGTCCGTCCAGACGATGCGATGTCGTCCACCAGTACCGGCGTGCGATCGCGCCACGCAGACAAATCTGGGACCTCGATCTCGACACTGCGGTCGCCTAGGCGCGTCTTGTTCAAAACGGCATAAGGCACGCCAATGCGCCTTGCGATATCACCTGCCCACTGCTCGCTTTCTTCGTCTGGTCCGATGATCAGAGGCAGATCGACATTGGCTGCGATCCAACTGGACAACAGCGGTGCGGCATGCAGCGTTGTGGCCGGTATGGTGTACAGCGAAGTCAGTGCCGCATGTCGGTGCAGGTGAGGGTCGACGGTCACCAGGCGGTCGAAGGTCGCGGATATCAACCGGGCAAACGATCTTGAACTGATGCATTCACCTGGGTGGAATCGCGCGTCCTGCCGCATGTAGGCCAGGTAGGGGGCCACCAGGTTGACTTCGCTTGCCCCAAGGTCCCTTGCAGCATCTGCAGCGAAGGTTAGCGCCAGGAACTGTGCGTCTGGCCGTGCCAACGTGCAGATCAGATCGACGGGACGCCCGTTAGGCATCCCGTGCAGGCGTACGTAGGTCTCGCCATCGGGAAATCGGCGAGTTTCCACCGTTCCAAGTTCACCACGACTCTGTCGTGCCAGCTCGCTGGCGAAAACCTCGTTGCCCGGAAGGGGCAGGATCAAACGCTGCATGTCTTTCTAGCTCCTTCAAATCCGGCCTAGAACATTTACCTATAGCCCGCACGTCGGCGAATATGAACTGACATCTGCGCGATCCGTGGGAGGAGTCGCACATATTCATTTGCCAGCCTCGCTTGGCGGAAATCGACGAACGCGTTTTTTTCAATGACGAACCGACCGTGGGCCTTCTTCCCTATCGCCTTCCGTGGGCGAGATCGCCTGTCGTCAGCGCCAACCTGGCACTGACGGCCCCGCCTTTGGTACTGCCGGACACGGCGTTCGATGACATATTGCCTCGCTCCTCAGTCGCACTTGGCCAGCGGCACTTCGGTGGCCGCTGGGTGAGGGTGGCGCACCAGCATCACCGGAACAGGTGCGATGCGAGCCACCTGTTCGGCATCACTGCCCAACAGCAGGCGATCCATACCCCGGCGCCCGTGGGTGCCGAGCACGACCACATCGCAGCGCGCTGTTTCGGCCTGTTTGGCGATCAGCTCCGAGACACGCTCTCCCTTGGCCTCGTTGAGAAGCGTCTCCACCGCAATACCGTCTTGTCGCAGACGGCCAGCGGCCTGATCCAACAGCGCCTGGCCAGCCGCCAAGAAGCCCGGCCGCACCTCATCCAGGTACACCTTGGGGCGCTCGAAACCGTTGCTGTGCTTGAGCTCCTCAATAACGTGCAGCAGGACGACGGTCGCTCCGCTGAGGCGAGCCAGAGCCGCAGCGTGATCCAGCGCAAGATGCGCGGTGGGACTGCCATCGAGCGGCACCAGGAGTCTTTTGTACATGGCGTTTTTCCAAGGGTCAGGACGTGGGGTTTGGGTGAGGCGCAGCACCTGCCGTGCATGGCCGGCAATGATCCATTCTTCGTTGGTGGGCTCGACACCTACCAGGACAGGGCTGTCGGACTGGGAAATCACAGGTGCATCCACGAGATTGGCTGGCTCGTCCAGAGCAACTCCGAGGAAGGCCAAGCCACGACAAACGCGTTCACGCACGAATGCGCTGTGTTCTCCGACGCCTGCGGTGAAGACGAGGAGATCCAAGCCTCCTAGCACGGCGGTCAATGCCCCGATCTCACGCACGATGCGTCGCACGTACAGCTCCAACGCGAGGCGAGCCCTGGTGCCGGGTTCGCCGGCATCCGACTCATGCTTCGCAAGCACCCGGGGCTCGGATGAAATACCGGAAACGCCGAGCAGGCCGGAGCGGTGATAGAGGATGTCGCCGACCTGCCCTAGCGACAGGCGCTCGACCTCCATCAGATAGAGCACCGCGCCTGGATCAAGCGAGCCGGTGCGAGTTCCCATCATCAGACCATCCAGGGCGGAGAAACCCATCGTCGTCGCGACGCTCTGCAAACCTTTCATGGCGCACAGACTCGCGCCGCTGCCCAGGTGCGCGACGATGGTGCGGCCTTGGGCTGCCTGGCCGTGACGCTGCGCGAGCGCAGTCGCCATGTACTCGTAGGACAAGCCATGGAAGCCGTAGCGTCGCAGACCGCGCTGCCATGCTTCGTAGGGAAGCGGCAGAACCTGCTCTACCTCGGGAAGCGTGTGATGAAAGCCCGTGTCGAAGCAGGCGATCTGGGGCACTTGCGGCAGGTCCTGCAGCAGGACCTCGATGGCTTCAAGCGCAAAGGGCTGATGCAACGGGGCAAGAGGGACGTAACCCTTCAGATCGGCGAGGACCTGCGCATCCACACGGATTGGAGCGGAGTATTTGCTGCCGCCATGCACGATCCGGTGGGCAATAGCGCTGAGGCTGCTGTGTTCATTCAGACGTGCCGACACGCGCTCACGGATCAATTGCAGCGCGCTTCGATGGGGGGTCTCCGTATCGAGTTGCACACGGAAAGGTGCAACACCGGTCTCCCCAAAATCCGGGACGTCACCACCGATTCCTTGGACCTTCCCATTCCACAACGGTCGGCGGGGCATTGGGTCAAGGGAAGCATCGAACACCGCAAACTTGATGCTCGATGAGCCGCAGTTCAGAACAAGGACAAGGCGCTCGGTAGATGGGGCAGACATCGCAATCCAGTGTTTGTCGGGGGATCGGAAATGGGGGCTGCCTGTGTACCGCGCGGAACGCGGTGCTCTCAGGCCAACCAAACCTAAGCCACTACATTAAATTCAATTTTATTTTACACTCGTTTTCAAAGATTTCAATCGATCCCCTGTAGCGAACGTTCCAGACACTGTGGAGATGAGCATGCATATAGAGCAGGAAGGGCTGCTTGGCGGGAAGGTGGTTTGCGTCACTGGCGGCGAATCAGGCATAGGGCGATGTATTGCGATGGCGTGTGCGCAAGCCGGCGCATCGGTCTGCGTTGCTGGCTTTGACGCAACACGAATCAATGGCGTGGTCGCAGAAATACAAGCTTTGGGCCGCCAAGCCTTGGGTATGGTGACGGATATCCGGGACCCGGCGCAGGTCGATGCGATGATTGCCGCGGTCGATCATCAATGGGGACGTCTGGATGCGGCGTTCGCCAATGCTGGCGGAACCCAGGCGAGCGGGCCGACGCACGAAACCTCACTTGCAGAGTGGGATGCCGGCGTGAAACTCAACCTGACCGGGACATTCCTGACCCTGACCGCGGCTGCACGCTATCTGGTCCGACAGGGAGAAGGTGGGGTGCTCATGGCGACGGGTTCATCGACCGCAGTCCGCGTCGTGCCCGACGCCTGCACCTACATCGCCCCGAAGGCTGCCGTCCACGCGCTCGTGTCCATCATGGCACTCGAGTTGGCCCCTCACCGGATTCGGGTCAACGCTCTGATTCCTGGCCCCACCGACACCCCCGCGCTTCGAGCAATTCCAGGGCACGCTGAGCGCGCAGCTGCCAGCGTGCCGCTGGGCGAACTCGTCGATCCGGCCGAAATCGGCCGCTTGGCAGCCTTTGCCGCGAGCGATGCATTGCGTCATATGACAGGAACACAGCTTTGCATCGATTCCGGCCGGATAATCGCCTGATTGACGCAGACCGACCCCTGTTGGAATGACCGCCGACACCTGAAGGAGAAACGCGATGACCGAACCTCAATCGCTAACCACCTCCCCTTAGTTTTTCTTCAACACAGACTGTGGTTCTGCCGACGAAAGGCAACTCGACGAGTGGGAATTGAAAGCGGCGCGTCGAATCCTGCTCAACCTCAAGACCCTGCTGCATGGACAGCCCATGTTCGACCTGATCCGCGATCAGATTGAGGCATCAGGCCGCCGCAACAAGCCGCAACAAGGAGATCGTGGCACGCTCAAAGGGAAGCTTCCGGCAGTGCAAGGTCGCCATGGCCGTGAAAGGCATGCCGGCGAAACGATTGTTTGAATGGATGGCCGCCGGCCTGACAGCCTCCGGTGGCGAAGGGGGAGACAAGCTGAAGGTTGCCCGGGAAATGGCCTATCCCTCCCACCCCGAGCACTACGCTCTTCCGCCTTATCCGGGCGTGAACGAAACGCTGGGCGGCCAGCCTACCCGTGTGCATGTGATTCCGACAGGCGATCTCCCGCCATTTGTCCAGGCAGCCGTCGATCCTTCGTACGAAATCCGCTCACCCTCCCGTGTCGAACTCGACGACGGCACAGTGTTTGGCTGGATACTTCACCAGTTCAGGGACTCCGGGAATGATTGCGAGGGCATACTGCGCGTGTGGTGGCCCGCCGAGGCACCAGAGGTTTTCTTCGAAGAGCACGCTCAACACTTCTCGGTCGAGTTCCGAGCCTTGTTTCTTCTCGGCGCACAAGCCTTGGAGAAAGGCGATTCGAGTCCACAACCCACCGCGACGGCACCGTGATTGATTTCGCCGCGGTAATTGAAGCACCGACTAGCATCGGCAAGAACACGTGAGATGCGCTCGAAACAGAATGCAAGAATAGAGATTGATTCAGTATGTGAATTGAACCGCACCCCGATTGTGTTGCCGTTTTCGCATTGCATGCATGCGAGGGGCGTCCTGGCCAAACCCGCCCTAGACGCCTGAGACGGCGTCCAGGGCGTCAAAGATCAGGCAGCGCCTGCGTTCGAGAGGATGATCTTCATCGCCTTCTCCTTGGCGCCATTGAGGAATACCTGATAGGCGTGCTCGATCTCGGCCAGCTCGAAGCGATGGGTAATCATCTTCTTCAACGGAAGCTTGTCGGTCGAGGCGACCTTCATCAGCATGGGCGTCGTGTTCGTGTTCACCAGTCCCGTGGTGATCGTCAGGTTCTTGATCCAGAGCTTCTGAATCTCGAAGTCAACCTTGACGCCATGCACGCCGACGTTGGCGATGTGCGCGCCGGGCTTGACGATCTCCTGGCAGATGTCCCAAGTCGCCGGTATGCCCACCGCCTCGATCGCAACATCGACTCCCTCTGCCGCAATCCTATGCACGGCTTCGACAACGTTCTCCGTGCCGGAGTTGATGGTGTGCGTTGCCCCGAGCTCCTTGGCGAGCTGGAGGCGATTCTCGTCCATGTCGATCACGATGATGGTCGAGGGGGAGTAGAACTGGGCGGTCAACAGTACGGACATGCCGACGGGGCCCGCGCCGACAATAGCCACCGCATCGCCCGGCTGGACATTCCCATACTGGACGCCGATTTCGTGGCCGGTGGGCAGGATGTCGCTCAGCAGGACGGCGATTTCGTCGTCAATTGTCTGGGGGATCTTGTAGAGGCTGTTGTCGGCATGCGGGATGCGGACGTATTCGGCCTGCACGCCATCGATCATGTAACCCAGGATCCACCCGCCGTCGCGGCAATGGGAGTAAAGCTGCTTCTTGCAGTAGTCGCACGAGCCGCAAGAAGTGACGCAGGAAATCAGGACCTTGTCGCCTTTCTTGAACTGCGTGACACTCTCGCCCACTTCCTCGATGACGCCTACCCCTTCATGGCCCAGGATGCGCCCGTCGGCGACCTCTGGATTCTTGCCTTTGTAGATGCCGAGATCCGTGCCGCAGATCGTGGTCTTCAAAACCCGTACTACTACATCCGTGGGCTTTTGAAGGGTGGGCTTGGGCTTGTCTTCAAGCGAGATCTTGTGGTCACCGTGATAAACCAGAGCTTTCATGTGTGCATTCCCCTTCTGAAAAAACCATAAACCATTGTGGTCGTCTGAAACGGCGCGCCAAGAATGGCATCGTTTTAAAAAAACACTGATCGGAAGTCTTTCCAATCCAGGCAATGGTGCCGTTGATGTCCGGTGCCTATTGTCGGTGCCGTCCATTCCTATCCATGACAGCCTGTATCATAGCATGCAGCGTTATTAATTAGACGTTAATGCGCAGCACGAAACACCACTCGGCTTGCTGCAAACTGTGCCGGCCTCATATCTTCATCGCCCTCAGCCGCAGCGCATTGCCAATGACACTGACCGACGACAACGCCATGGCGGCCGCTGCAATGATCGGAGACAGCAGCAATCCGAACACCGGATAAAGCACGCCTGCCGCGATCGGCACGCCGGCGGCGTTGTAGATGAAGGCGAAGACGAGGTTCTGCCGAATGTTGCGCATCGTCGCCTGCGAGAGCTGCCTGGCCTTGACGATGCCGGTCAGGTCGCCCTTGAGCAGCGTCACGCCCGCGCTCTCTATCGCCACGTCCGTGCCCGATCCCATGGCGATGCCGACGTCGGCCGCAGCGAGGGCCGGCGCATCGTTGACCCCGTCGCCCGCCATCGCGACGACCCTGCCTTCCGACTTGAACCGGTTGACGATCGAGGCCTTCTGATCGGGCAGCACATCCGCCTCGACCTCGTCGATGCCTAGCCGGCGCGCGACGGCCTCGGCGGTGGTCCGATTGTCACCGGTCAGCATGACAATACGGATCCCTTCGCCGTGCAGTGCCTTGAGCGCCTGTGGCGTCGTGGCCTTCACCGGATCGGCGATGGCAAAGATCCCGGCCGCGCGCTGATCGACACCGATATAGATCGCCGTCGCGCCATCTCGACGCAGTTCGTCAGCCTGGGCACCGAGCGGCGCGGTCTCGATGCCATGCTCGGCCAGGAATGCGGCATTGCCGACCACCACGCGCCAGCCCTCGACTACGCCCAGCGCGCCTTTGCCCAGGGGGGAATCGAATCCCGAGACCTGCGCCAGGGCGATGTTGCGTTGCTGGGCGGCCGCCACAATGGCCAGGGCCAGCGGATGCTCCGAGGCCTGCTCGACGCCGGCCGCAAGACCAAGAACCTCGTCCTGCGTGAAGCCGGCGGTGGCCACGATGCCTGTGACGGCCGGCCTGCCTTCGGTCAGGGTGCCCGTCTTGTCCACGACCAGCGTGTCGACCTTTTCCATGCGCTCCAGCGCTTCGGCGTTCTTGATCAGCACGCCCACACCGGCTCCCTTGCCCACGCCGACCATGATCGACATCGGCGTCGCCAGGCCCAGCGCGCACGGGCAGGCGATGATGAGCACCGACACCGCGGCGACCAGGCCGTGTGCCAACCGCGGCTCCGGCCCCCAGATGGCCCACCCCGTGAACGCGAGGATCGCGACCAGGACGACGGCCGGCACGAACCAGCCCGACACCTTGTCAGCCATGCGCTGGATGGGTGCGCGAGAGCGCTGCGCATCGGCGACCATCTGAACGATGCGCGAGAGCATGGTGTCCTTGCCGACCTTCTGCGCGCGGATGATGAGCGCCCCGGTCTGGTTCAGCGTACCGCCCACCGCCGGGTCGCCCTGGGCACGGGTGACGGGCATCGATTCGCCCGAGATCATCGATTCGTCGATCGAGGAGCGCCCGTCCTCGATCACGCCGTCGACCGGAACGGTCTCGCCAGGGCGGATGCGCAGCTTGTCGCCGATCATTACCTGCTCAACCGGCACGTCCTCTTCGGTCCCGTCCTCGCGCAGGCGCCGCGCGATCTTCGGCGCGAGGTCCAGCAAGGCCTTGATCGCCCCGGAGGTCTGCTCGCGGGCGCGCAGTTCCAGCACCTGCCCGAGCAGCACGAGTACGGTAATCACCGCAGCGGACTCGAAATACACCGCCACGGTGCCGTCCATGGTGCGGAAGGCCTGCGGGAACAGGCCTGGTGCCAGAGTCGCGACCACGCTGTAGCCCCAGGCGACGCCGGTGCCCAATGCGATCAGCGTGAACATGTTGAGACTGCGGTGGCGCAGCGAGGCCCAGGCGCGCTCGAAGAACGGCCAGCCGGCCCACAGTACCACCGGCGTGGCGAGGGCGAACTGGAGCCAGGTCGAGATCGCTGGCGGCACCAGGTGATGGAGCGCCGGAATCACGTGCGATCCCATTTCAAGCAGGAAGACAGGCAAGGCCAGCGCGAGGCCGACCCAGAAGCGTCGCGTCATGTCCGCCAGTTCCGGGCTGGGCCCGGAGTCGGCGCTCGCCACGAGCGGCTCCAGCGCCATTCCGCAGATCGGGCAACTACCCGGCTCGTTGCGGCGGATCTCTGGATGCATGGGGCAGGTCCAGATCCCCGTCGAGGATGCCGGCGCGGCTGGCTTTGCGCCCCCCCGATGGACTGCGCCGTGGGAATGCGGCGCGTGCCCGGCCGCGTCCGCGGGCGACGAGGCCGCGCCAGAAGATGCGTAGCGCAGCGGATCGGCCTCGAACTTGGCTTGGCAACCGCTGGAGCAGAACCAGTAAGCCGAGCCCTGGTGATCCACGCGATGGGCCGCGCGGCGCGGATCCACGACCATGCCGCAGACTGGGTCCCTGACGCTTGAGCCCATGGCACCATCCTGCGCACCGGGCTGGGCGAGCCGTGAACCGTCGCCATGGGCGTGGCTGTGATCGTGTTGCTCAGCGTTCATGACATCCTCTCCTGTTGCTCGATCCGCACGGAAACCCCGACGGGCGTTGATTCAAGGCACGAGCACGATGCGCCCGAAGGGGTGGCCTTCCTCCGCGTGCCGGTGCGCGTGCGCGGCCTGCGAAAGCGCAAACTTCTTGTCGATCGGCATCGTCAGCGAGCCGCCGGCCATGTCGGCGAAGATCGCCTGGATCATTGCGTGGACACGCGGGGTATGCAGTTCCTTGCCGAACAGGGCCGTGATGATCGCCAGGCTGTTCGGGGCGAGATCGGCGATCTCGAAAGCGACCCGCTCGCCGCTGGCGCCCCCCAAGGGAATATAGCGCCCGCGATAGCGCAGTGTCTTGAGCAGCGAGGCCTGCGCCTTGCCACCCGCCAGATCGATCACCATGTCCACGCCTTTGCCGTCAGTCAGCGACAGTGCGCGCTGCGCGATGTCTTCGTCCCGGTAGTCGATGCCGTGCGTGGCTCCGAAGTCCCGCAGTTTCGCCAGGCGCGACAGCGTGGACGCTGTGGCGATGACCTTCGCGCCGGCGCGATGCGCCAACTGTACGGCGGCAAGCCCCACGCCTCCGGCGGCACCCTGCACGAGCACAGTTTCGCCCTTTTGCAAGGCACCGAACTCGAACAGCCCGTCGTGGGCCGTGCCAAAGGCGATCAGGCCAACCGCGGCCGCGTCGATCTCCAAGGCATCGGGCACCGGAAACACGAAGTGCTGCGGCACCGCGAACAGCTCCGCGTGCGAGCCTTTCCAGTTGAAGCAGGCCACACGCTGGCCGACATCAAGGTCGATCACGCCTGGGCCTATGGACGCGATGACACCGGCGGCCGCGTAGCCGACGACGTAGGGCGTGGTGGGCGGGGCCATGTTGCGACGGGAGAGCACGTCGCCTCCTTCGAGGCTGACGGCCTGGACGCGGACGACGACCTCACCCTCCTTGGCCTTCGGGTCGGGCAGATCGCCGTAGGTGAGGACCTCGGGTTCTCCGTTGACGGTGTAGTAGGCAGCTTTCATGAGGTGGCTCCTTGCTTGGTTGGGGGACAGTGAAGAGATATCAGGGACGCCGCACCCGCGTCGAAAGGTGTGGGCCGGCCTTCAATCGCGCTCGCGCCATGCCAGCAGGCGCAGTGCGTTGAACACGACGATCAGGGTCGATCCCTCGTGCAGCGCGACGGCCGGCCCGATGCCCAGGCCGCCGATGGTGGCAGGGACCAGCAGCGCGACGACGCCCAAGCTGATGAAGACGTTCTGGCGGATGATGGACCGGGTGTGGCGGCTCAGCCCGACCGCGAAGGGCAGTTGGCGCAGGTCGTCGGCCATCAGCGCCACGTCGGCCGTCTCCAGCGCGACGTCCGAGCCGGCCGCGCCCATGGCGATGCCGACGGTCGCATGGGCCATCGCCGGCGCATCGTTCACGCCATCGCCCACCATGGCGACCTTGGCCTGGGCGCGCAGCTTGCGGATCGCCTGGACCTTGTCCTCGGGCATCAGATCGCCCCAAGCCTCGTCCAGCCCGACCTCTTTGGCCACGGCCTCGGCTACGGTGCGGTTGTCGCCGGAGATCATGATCATGCGGGCGATGCCGAGCCGGCGCAGCTTTTCCAGGGCGGCGCGCGCGTCGGGACGCGGCGTGTCCATCAGGCCGATGGCGCCCAGATCCCGCGTCCCCTGGCGCACGACCATGGTCGTGCGTCCGCGCTCGCGCAGGCTCGCGATCGCCTGCGATGCCCAGGCACCGAGCGGCGCGAGACCGTCCACGCCGAACATCTCCGCCTTGCCGATCCAGACTGTCTCGCCGTCCAGCGTGGCCGTCACGCCGCGCCCGGTCAGGCTCTTGAGGTCGTGCGCGGACGCGATGGCCTGCCCCTGCAGCTTCTCCTGTCCGTCGCGCGCGATGGCGGCGGCCAGCGGGTGATCGCTCAGGCGTTCGACCGCCACGGCCACCCGCAGCAGCGCCGCTTCGGTCACGCCGTCAGCCAGCGCGATATCGGTGATGCGGGGGCGGCCTTCGGTCAGCGTGCCGGTCTTGTCGAAAGCGATGGCATCGAGCGAGCCGAGTGCTTCCAGCGGTGCGCCGCCCTTGATCAGCACTCCGCCACGCGCGGCGCGCGCCACCCCAGAAAGCACTGCGCTCGGGGTCGCGATGGCGAGCGCGCAGGGACTGGCGGCCACCAGCACGGCCATCGCGCGGTAGAAGCTCTCACTGAAGGGTTCATCGATCACCAGAGGCGCGAACAGCAGCGCGACGGCCAACGCCAGCACGAGCGGCACGAAGATGCGCTCGAAGCGGTCGGTGAAGCGCTGGGTCGGCGACTGCTGGGCCTGCGCCTCGCTGACCATCTGCACGACCTTCGCCAGCGCGCTGTCGGTGGACAGGCGCGTCACCTCCACTTCGATCGCTCCCGCGCCGTTGATCGTGCCGGCAAAGGCGCGCGCCTCGGCGTCGATGGAACCCGGCCGCGCACGCGCAAGGCCGGGATCTGTGACCGGGCGTTTGTCCACCGGCATGCTCTCGCCAGTGACCGGGGCCTGGTCGATGCTGGTCGTGCCCTTGACCAGGAAGCCGTCGGCGGGCAGCCGCTCGTTCGGGCGCACGATCACCACGTCGCCGACCGCGAGCTTCTCGACCGGCACCTCATGCGTCTCGCTTCCTCGCCGCACGGTGGCGGTGCGTGGCGCAAGCTTGGCCAGCGCCTCGATGGCCTGCCGGGCGCGCCCCATGGCGTAGTGCTCCAGCGCGTGGCCGAGGCTGAACAGGAACAGCAGCAACGCGCCTTCGGCAAAGGCGCCAAGCGTCGCCGCCCCCGCGGCGGCCACCAGCATCAGCGTGTCGATCTCGAACTTCTTCAGGCGCAGGTTGCCGATCGCCTCGCGCAGCGTGTAGAAGCCACCGAACGCGTAGGCCCCGAGATACAGGGCCGTGGGCAGCCATGCAGGCGCGCCGGCCGCCAGCTTCTCGATGCCGAAGCCCAGCGCCAGTAAGGCACCACACAGCAGCGAGAACACGAGTTCGGTGTTGGGGCCCAAGAACCCGCCATGGGTGTGCGCGTGTTCGCCTTCGCCATGAGCGTGGCCCGCGTGGTCGTGCCCACGGCCAGTCTCGCCGGGATGGTCGTGACGAGGGTCGCGGCTATCGTGACTGTCGTGACCGCCTCCGGCATTCTGTTCGGCCGCGGGTTTCTCCTGGACGCGCGCCTTCGCGCGCAATCCGAGTCCTGACAGCGCCTCGAACAGCGACTGCTCCGTCACCACCCTGCGGTCGAACTCGACCCGCACGAGTCCAGTGGCATCGGCCTGTGCCTCCAGAACCCCTGGGACGCGCCGCAACGTGTCGCCAATCGTGCGTGCGCGGCGCGAATGCACGAGGCCATCCACCTGCCACAGCACGTGCCCGAAACGCGCACTGACCGATGCGCCCGCAGCCTGGACCACTTCGCGGATGCGCGCGAGCGAGAACATCGCGGAATCGTAATGAACGCACAGCATCGCCTCTTGCCTGCCGGGCGCCCCTGCTGCGGGCGGGATCACATGCACCTGCTCGACACCGCTCCTGCCTTCGAGCTCGGCGACCAGGCGGCCCACGCAGGCATCGGCAGCGTCCGACACCTCGGGCAGCAATACCGGGATGTCCAGTCTCAAGCGTTGCGTCATTGCCGTACCTTTTCAGTCATGCGCGCCGGGGTGGCCCATTGGCGTCGCTTCACGAGGAAGGTGGCCGGCAGGTTGGCGCTCTGGCGGAATGGGTGCTTCATGCGCTGCTCCTGGTCAGGCCATCCGTGCGATGGTTTTGCGAAAGCGTTGCAGCGACAAGCCGAACAGCACGGCTCCGATCAACAGCAACGCGGCGAACTGCGGCCACACCACCGCCAGGCCGGCACCACGGAACAGGATCGCCTGTCCAAGCTGCACGAAGTGCGTGGTCGGTGCCACCAGCATGATGTTCTGCACCAGCTCTGGCATGCTTTCGCGCGGCGTGGCGCCCCCCGAGAGCATCTGCAAAGGCATGATGGTCAGCATCATCAGCATGCCGAACTGGGGCATGTTGCGCGCCAGCGTCGCCAGGAAGATGCCCATCGACGTGGTGGCGAACAGGCACAACGCCGCACCGACGAAGAACAGCGGCAGCGACCCGGCGATTGGCACATCCAGCAGGCCTTGCACGACGAAACCGATCGACACGGCCGCCGCCAGCAGTACCACCGCTCCCATGGACCAGACCTTGGCCAGCATGATCTGCGCCGGCGTCACCGGCATGACCAGCAGGTGCTCGACCGTGCCGTGCTCACGTTCGCGGATGAGCGCCGCGCCTGCTAGAACGATGGACAACATGGCAATGTAGTCGATGATCTCCGCAAGACTGCCTGACCAGGAGGGCTCCAGCGCGGGGTTGAAGCGCGCCCGCAAGGCGAGATCCACCACAGGCACGGCGCTGGAGCGGTAGCGCTGTGCGAACTCACTGATCTCACCGTTGACGATCTGCTGCACGTAGCCGCTACCGACAAACGCCTGGCTCATGCGCGTGGCATCCACGTTGAGCTGGATCTGCGGTGCGCGGCCGGCCAGCAGGTCACGCTGGAAGTTGCGCGGGATCACCATCACGAACGTGTAGCGTCCCTCGTCCATCCCCACGTCCATCTCTGGCCACTCGATCAACTGCGGCTTGCTGAACTGGGGTGGATACAGGGCCGAAATGATGCGTTGGGACAGTGGGGATTGGTCTTCGTCGACGACCGCGATTGGGGCGTTGTGCAGCGTCTCGGGCATGGCCGTCGCCCCGGTGTACACGCCCAAGGTGAAGACGTACACGATGAGCACCAGCATGGTGCGGTCGCGCCACAGGCTCCACAGTTCCTTGACGCCCAATCGGTAGGTGTTGGAGAGGAATTGGCCCATGGTTCAGCGCTCCTGCTTGCGCAGCAGCGCAATCGCCGCACCGATGATCACGGGTACCGCGATCAGCATGGGAACGAGCGCCCCGCCCAGATCGCCGAAGCCTAGGGCCTTGTTGAAGACACCGCGGCTGATGCTGATCATGTGCGTGGCCGGATAGATCTCGCCCAACCAGCGCCCGCCGCCCTGCAGCGAGGACACCGGGTCGGTCAGGCCCGAGAACTGAACGGTGGGAATCATGGTTCCGATCATCGCGAAGAACATCGCCGCGATCTGGCTCTTGGTGATGCTCGATGCAAGCAAGCCCATGCCCGTCGCGCAGAAGCTGAAGATCACCGCGGCCAACACGAGCGTCAGAAAGCTTCCCTTGATCGGTACCCCGAACACGGTCACCGACAACAGCGTCATCAGGAAGAAGTTCAGCATGGCCAGCCCTACATAGGGCAGTTGTTTGCCCAGCAGGAATTCGGTCCGGGTGACGGGGGTGACGTACAGGTTCAAGATGGAGCCGGTTTCCTTCTCGCGCACCACGGCCAGCGCCGTGAGCATGGCCGGCAGCATCAACAGCAGCATCGGCACCACAGCCGGCACCATGGCCGGCAGGCTCTTGACGTCCGGGTTGTACCGAAAGCGCGTTTCGATCCCGGCTTGCCCGATGGGGGCGCTGCCCGTGCGTTCTGTAGCCTGCTCCACCAGCCAGTGCTGGTGGATGCCCTGCACGTAGCCAATGACGGTCTCGGCGCGCTGCGGCATCGCGCCATCGATCCAGGCGCCGATCTGCACGTTGCGCCCGCGCAGCACGTCGCGTCCGAATCCCGGAGGAATCTCCAGGGCAAGACTCAGCTCGCCGCTCGTCATGCGGCGATCGAGCTCGGTGTAATCGGTGATCGGCGGCTGCTCCACGAAGTACCGGGAGCCGGCCAGGCTCAAGGTGTAGCTCTGGCTGAGCGTGGACTGGTCGCGGTCAAGCACGGCGTAGCGCAGGTCCTCGACGTCCATGCTGATGCCGAAGCCGATCACGAACATCAGCAAGGCCGATCCGGCCAAGGCCAGCGTGGCGCGCACGGGATCGCGCTGCAGTTCCAGCGATTCCCGCCACATGTAGCTGAACAACCGTTGCAGGCTGAAGCGGCTGGGCTTGGCGTGGCCGGGGGCGGGCCCGGCCTGGGCGGGGCCTGCGCCGACAGGCGTGTCGGCCTGGGGCGCACCGCCGCCGGCTTCGACCAGGTAGCCGATGAAGGCTTCTTCCAGTGTCTGCGCCCCGCGTTTTTCTACCAGATTGGCCGGCGTGTCGCTATCGAGCACCTTGCCGGCATGCATCATCGACATGCGATCGCAGCGCTCGGCCTCGTTCATGAAGTGGGTGGAGATGAAGATGGTGACCTTGTCGCGACGCGACAGCTCGACCAGCAGCCGCCAGAAGGCATCGCGCGCGACCGGGTCCACGCCAGAAGTCGGCTCGTCAAGAATCAGCAACTCCGGCTTATGCACCATCGCCACGGCGAGCGACAGCCGCTGGCGCATGCCCAGCGGCATGCTCTCGGGCAGGCTGTCCTGCACCTCGCCCAGCCCGAAGCGCTGCTCCATCTCGGCCACCCGCGCGTCGATGTCCTCCTCGGGCACCTGGAACAGCCGGGCGTGCAGTGCCAGATTCTGCCGGACGGTCAACTCGCCATACAGCGAGAAGGCCTGGGACATGTAGCCGACCCGCCGACGGGTTGCGATGTCCCGCGGATCGATCTCGTGGCCGAACAGCCAGGCCCGGCCCTCGCTCGCCTCCAGCAGCCCGGTGAGCATCTTCATGGTGGTGCTCTTGCCGCAGCCATTGGAGCCGAGGAAGCCGAAGATCTCGCCGCGGCGAATGCGGAAGGAGACGTGGTCCACCGCGACGAAGTCGCCGAAGCGCATCGTCAGCCCATCGGCTTCGATGGCGATGTCGTCTTCCGAGGCTTGCAGCGGCGGGATCACCACCGGCTGGTGGCCACGCTTCTTGTCTTCGGGCAGCAACGCGATGAATGCGGCCTCCAGCGAATCGCTGCTGGTACGCGACAGCAGTTGCGCGGGCGTGCCGGTCGCCAGTACCTGGCCATCGTCCATGGCGACCAGCCAGTCGAAGCGCTGCGCCTCGTCCATGTAGGCCGTGGCGACGATCACGCTCATCGCGGGGCGATCGGTGCGAATGCGCGCGATCAGGTCCCAGAACTGCGCACGGGCCAGCGGATCGACGCCCGTGGTGGGCTCGTCCAGGATCAGGAGGTCCGGGTCATGGATCAGTGCGCAGCACAGGCCGAGCTTTTGCTTCATGCCGCCGGAGAGCTTGCCGGCCGGGCGCGCCAGGAACTTGTGCAGGCCGGTGGCTGCAGTGAGATCGTCGATGCGCCGGCGCCGCTCGGCCGCGTCGTGGCCGAACAGGCGCGCGAAGAACTGCAGGTTCTCTTCCACCGACAGTGTCGGATAGAGGTTCTTGCCCAGCCCTTGCGGCATATAGGCGATGCGCGGGCAGACCGCGTTGCGGTGGCGCCGGCTCGCCATGTCGCCACCCAGCACCTGCACGTGTCCGCCCTGCACTGCGCGGGCGCCCGCCACCAGCGACAGCAGGCTCGACTTGCCGACGCCATCGGGGCCGATCAAGCCCACCATGCGCCCCGCTGGGACGTCCAGCGTGATGCCGGCCAGCGCCCGGATCTTGCCGTAGTGCAGTTCCACCTGCTCAAGGCGGACGACGTCCGTGCTTGTGACCAGCGCCGATTGCGTCATGGCTGGACCTTCAGGGCGAGTCGGGCTGGCCACTCCTGCGAGTCATCGAGCCGCACCCAGGCCTCACCGGGCAAGCCAGTCTTCACGTACTCCAGGTGCTTGCGCAGCAACT
Source organism: Pseudomonas sp. PS01298 (assembly GCF_029959745.1). Taxonomy (NCBI): domain Bacteria; kingdom Pseudomonadati; phylum Pseudomonadota; class Gammaproteobacteria; order Pseudomonadales; family Pseudomonadaceae; genus Pseudomonas; species Pseudomonas sp. PS01298. Next base: position 155,786 of record NZ_JASCPP010000002.1, read on the forward strand.
CGCGGTCGATGTGTGCGCGCACGCGGAACATCAGCTTTTGGCGCTCGCTGGCGGTCTCCACCGTCTTGGGCGTGAACTGGGCAGCGCTGGCGATGAAGGAGACCTTGGCCGGAATCACGTAGTCCGGCGCCGCGTCCAGCACGATGCGCACCTCCGAGCCCAACGCCAGCCGTCCCGCCGCTTCAGTGGGCAGGAAGAAGGTCATGTAAACGTCCGACAGGTCGATCATGTTCATCACCCGGCCGCCGGCACCCAGCACCTCGCCCGGCTGCGCCACACGAAACTGCACCCGGCCGTCGCGCGGCGCCTTGAGCTGGCTGTCGTCGATCTCGGACTGGATGCGCTCCAGCGTGGCGTCCGTTGCGGCGACCTGGGACTGTGCGCTGGTCACTTGTGTTCGCGCGGCCGTGATGGCGGCATCGGCGGAGGCCACGCGCGCCCGGGCCGCAGCGACGGCGGCATCGGCGCTGAGCGCGCGGGCGCTGTCATCGTCGAGCGTCTGCGTGGAGGTGGCGCCTTCCTTGACGAGCGTCTCGGAACGGACGAGCCGCCGCCTGGCGGCATTGAGCTCGGCTTCGGTCTGGCGCATCTGGGCCACCAGCGCAGTCTTGTCGCTCTCGCGCATCGCCACCTGGGCCTGGGCGCTGGCCACGGCGTTGATCGCCTGTTGGCGCTGCGCCTGCGCTTCGCGCAACTGCGCCTCCAGGGTCTGCACCTGCATGGTGGCCAGTGTCTGGCCCGCCTTCACGAAGGCACCCTCGTCGACCAGGATGTCGCTCACCCTGCCTGCCAGCTTGGTGGCGATATCGACCTCGGTGGCCTCGATGCGTCCGTTGCCGCCGATGACGGAGCCGTCGTCTTGCCCGAGGGCAAAGTGTTGCCACGCGTACCAGCCAGCGGCGGCCAACGCGATCGCCACAACGGGGAGAATCAGTTTTTTGTTCAGAGATAGGGCCATGGTCATCAACGCGAATAAGGGGCGGTAGGAAGGGGCTGCGTGGACGACAGCGGCGCATCGCCGGAATCCTGCGTTCCACCGCCCAATGCGGCGTACAGCGCAATGCGGCTCGATAGCAATGCGCGACGTGTCTGAACCAGTTGCTGCTGGGATGAGATCAGGTTGCGCTCGGCATCCAGCACGTCGAGAAACGGAGACGCGCCGTTGTCGTAGCTCAGGCGGGACAGCCGCGCGCGCTCGATCTGCGTTTGGACGGCGCGCTGCTGGATACCGACCTGGCGTTCGAGCCAATGCTGCGCCGACAGCGCATCGGCCACGTCGCGAAAGGCGTTCTGCACCGTCTGCTCGTACTGCACCACGGCCAGGTTCTTGCGCACCTCGGCCAGCTCCAGGTTCGAGCGATTGCGTCCTGCATCGAAGATCGGCAGCGACAGGCTGGGCGCGAAACTCCAAGCGCGGTTGGCGCCTCGGAACAGCTGGTCCAGCTCCGTACTGGCGGCGCCGCCAAAGGCGGTGAGGCTGATGCGCGGGAAGAACGCCGCGCGTGCCGCACCGATGTTGGCATTGGCGCCCCGCAATTGGTGCTCTGCGGCAACGACGTCGGGCCTGCTGTACAGCAGGTCCGAAGGCAGGCCCGGTGACACCGGAGCCAGGATGTCCGCGTCGACTGCAGTGGCATCGTCCATCGGAATCGCGGCATCCGACAGATCGCCCACCAGGATGCTCAGGGCCAATCTTTGCGCGTCACGCTCCTGCTGCACCTGCACGACCAGGGACTCGGCCTGGGTCAGCAGGGTCTGCACCTGCGTCAGTTCAAGACGGGAAGCAGAGCCCACCTCCAGGCGCCGGGTGAAGATGCGCAGCGACTCGCGCTGGCTGGTTTCGCTTGCCTGTGCCAGCCGCAATCGCTCCTGCAATTCGCGCAGGCCCAAGTAGGCATCGGCCACCTCGGCGACGAGCGAGACGCTCACCGCACGACGGGCCGCGTCGGTGGCCAGGAAGCTCTGCAGCGCCGCTTCATTGAGGCTCGCGATGCGCCCCCAGAGGTCGATCTCCCAACTGCTCAGGCCCAGCCCGGCCTGGTACTGGCTGGCGGTGGCCGCTCGGCCGCTCAGGCTCAGGTCGGCCGGCGTGCGCGCCCGCGTGGCGTCCAGGCCCACGCCGATGGTAGGCAGCCGGTCGGCGCGCTGCACTCCGTAGGCGGCCTGTGCCTCCCTGACCCGCAGCACCGCAGTGCGCATGTCCGGGTTGTTCGCGAGCGCCTGCGCGATCAGCTGCGCCAGCACGGGGTCGGTGAAGTAGTCACGCCAGGCCAGGGTCGCGGCTGCGGTAGAACCCTGCGCCCCGGATGGCGTGCCGTGCGCGTACGCCGCGGGCATCGCCACGGCCGGCTTGTCGAGCGCAGGTGCCATCGAGGCGCAGCCGCTCATCAACAGGGCGGCGGCGCAGACGGCCAGTCTTAACGAATGGCTGTGCATGTGAGATCGAGTCCATCGAACAAAAGCAGGAGGCTGTGGCATCGACGCACAGCGCGGGCAAGACACGCTGTGGGGATTGCCCCTGAGCGTGGTGGGTGTGGACAACGGCGTCATGGCGGCGTCTGCCTGTACTGGTGCGCCAGCATCAGAGCTATGGCGCAGGACGCGACCCGTGCCTGGCGGCTGTCGGCGCGGCTGGTCAAGATCACCGGAACCTTGGCACCAAGCACGATGCCGGCACTGGCCGCCTGTCCGAGGTAGATCAATTGCTTGGCAAGCATGTTGCCGCTCTCCAAGTCGGGGACCACCAGGATGTCGGCCTGTCCTGCCACTGCCGAGACGATGCCTTTGGTTCGTGCCGCCACGGCCGAGATGGCGTTGTCGAACGCCAGCGGTCCATCCAGCACACCGCCGACGATCTGCCCTCGGTCGGCCATCTTGCACAGCGCCGCCGCGTGCAGCGTCGCGGGCATGGCCGGGTTGACAGTCTCCACCGCCGCCAGAATGGCGACCTTGGGATCGGCCACGCCGATGACGTGGGCCAGCTCGATGGCATTGCGCACGATGTCGGCTTTCTGCGCCAGGTCCGGTGCCAGATTGATCGCGGCATCGGTGACGATGAAGGGCCGGGGGTAACCAGGCGTTTGCAACACGAAACAGTGGCTGATGCGTCGCTTGGTGCGAAGCCGGCTGGCCGGTGCGAGGATGGCGGCCATCAGCTCGTCGGTGTGCAGGCTGCCCTTCATCAAGGCCTCGACCTCGCCATTGCCGGCCATCTCGACCGCGCGTTCGGCAGCTGCGTGGCTGTGCGGTACGTCGATGACCTCGATGCTGGTCAGATCCAGCCCGTGTTGCTGGGCAACCACGTCCAGCTTGGCGCGCGGGGCCACCAGGACAGGCTCGATCAGTCCGGCCCGGCGTGCATCCAGCGCGGCTGACAGGCTGGCTTCGTCGCAGGGATGTACGACCGCGACACGGATGGCGTCCAGCGTCTGAACGTGAGACAGCATGCGCTGCATGCTGCCGCCCACATCCACGCTCAGCCCGATATCGATCTGATCGTCGCCGCCGGGCACATCGCTGGGTGCCACCTCCACTTCGCCGTCGGCGACCGATATGCCGTCCTGGTTGGAGCAGGCACAGTGCAGGACCATGCGACCCGTTGCCGGATGGTGCTCGGTGACGGTTACCTCGGCCCGAAGGCGATCACCCAGACGGACCGGCGCCAGAAACCGCAGGCGCTGTCCACGGCAGACCAGACGGGTGCCGGACAGGCACTCGCCGATCGCCGAGGCGATCAATCCCCCGAGCCAGGTGCCGATGCCGACCCAGGCACTGCCACGCATGGAGGCCACGGTTCGCGTGTTCCCCTCTGCGGGAACGGTGTCACTGGCAAGCGCCACACCCAACTGAAGGTTGTCCAGGGTGAGCACACGCTCGACGCGCGCGGAGTGGCCCACGGAGATGCCGTCGGTACCGCGCTGCACTCCAGGCGGCGGGGATTGTTTGCTGGGATCGTTTGTCATGGTGTCGCACTCTGGTTGGCATATGGAGCAGGAGGATCTGTCGCCGGCGCGGCACCGCGCCCTGAGCACGGATCCCCCGAAGGCTCCCGTGCAACGGGGAACGGCTGTCTGGCCGACGTCTGAACAAGATCACTCACGCGTTGTGCTCCCTGGCCCCGGAATCGCCCGCTGGTGCTCGCGAAGAATGCGTCGCACCTCCAGGATCGCCTCCGGGGTCTCTTGCACGCTGTGGGAAAACGGGATGACCAGCTCCGATTGCGCGCCGGCAAGATGTGCGCTGCGGTATGGCACGAGGCCGTCATCGGAATCGACGAGGGCCCTGTCCGGCGTGTGGTTCGCAACGATGCTGTGGTAGCGCACGCTGGCAGAAATCGGGAGCTCGGCTGCGGCGCGGATGAAGGGGTCAGAATCCCTCAGGTTGTCGACCCCGTTGGGTAAGTAGGTCGGCAAGCTGGCTGGCGTGACCTCCTTGTCACCGATGACCTGCTGCAGTCGTACCGCCCGATTGACCACTTGTGCCGGCAACGTGATGAGTCCGGAGAGGAACCGCGAGAGCCGGTTGCCCGCGAATGGGGTCCCTCTGTGGGGCGCCGCAATGAAGATCGCGCGCGTCACGCCCGGGTATGGCTCGAAGCTCAAAAAGCCCTCGACCGCGGTTCGGAATCTCTCGAACCGCTCGCCCTCCAGTTGGCGGCCCGCCTTGACCGTATCGAGCAGCACACTGCCGGAGGACGAGACCAGCAATCGGCCCAGCACTCCGCCCATGCTGTGGCCGACGACGACAATGTCGCGCGAGGCGGCGGTGGCGCCCGAAGGATCGAAATGCTGGAAGGTCGCGGTGAGCGCGCTCCGAATCGCCGCGTGGTTGTACGCAAGAGGCGCATTGGTGGGGTAGTACACCTGCCAGACCTGGTAGCGCTGGCGCAACGCTTCATCGCCCATGATGTCATTGGCGACGTTGATCCAGGCCTCGGGACTGCTGGCCAATCCGTGCAGCATGATGATGACCCGGCGGTTGGGGTCGAAGGGCTGCATCAGATAGACATGCGGGGCGTCCAGGCTGCGGCTCCTGCCCAGGACCGTGCGCAGGGCCTGCACGGAAAACCCCGAGCGCGCCAGCCACAGACCGTAGGCGGAGGTGAAGTTGGCTGCGAGCGGCACCGAGGTGCCCTGGATCTGCAGGCCGTCGTGCCGGTAGGGGTCGTATCCGACCAGGGTGACTTCGCGAGCGCGAAGCACCTGCTCCAGCGTGCTTCCCGGAAAGGCCAGGATGGCCGTGACCGGCCGATATGGTGTCTCGCTATAGGCGTGCGCCGAAGCCGCGCGGTCCTCGTCCCCAGCACCGGTCGCCACCACGAGTTCGGCCCCGAAGCCGTCACGCCGGTAGATGCTTCGGATGCCCTGGAAGGTGAGCCGCGACGCCGGGAGCAGTTCGCTTGCACGTGGTGGGGGGCCGTTCTGGTACACGCCGGACATGTCTCCACGCAGCAGCCAATCGCCCACCTGGATGCTATCTCCGACATGCTGCCGCGCGTCGCGGTACTGCTCGAACAACAGCGCGGCCGCCTGCTGCGCCGCATAGTTGTAGTAGTCGCGAACTTGCGTCTGGCGATCCTCGAACGCCCGATCCCCCGGCAGGCGTGGGGTGAAGAACAGATAGGCGTAGGCATGGCGCGCCACCTGCAGATAGGCCCCCAACAGGCCCTCGAAGCGCTGGTGGCCGGTCACGCCTTGCCGCTCCTGGCGCATGGCTTCCTGCAACCACAGCTCCGCTGCCGTGGCGAGTTGACGTTCCATGCCAATGACATCGCTGCGCGTCAGCAACTGGGCGCAGTCGCTGACATTCTCCCGGCATCGCTCTGGCGAGATCGCAAGACTCGTGAGCACGTCGCGGGCCGAGGCGCTGAGCTTGCCGGTGGTCAGCACATCCCCGCGTCGCTGGGAGATGTAGTCCTCGGGGCTGACGGTTCCCACCTTGACACCGGCGCACCCCACACACAGCGACGCCATGACGGCCAGCAGGAGGCACCTGACGGGGCGTCTTTGCCTGCCAAGTACTCTCCTACGTGTCCGGGGCTGCGTCGCCAGTGTGTTGTGTGCCACGTCGTGTCATTCCCCTGATGTCGCAGCCGCCGTCGGCTTCTCAACCTGGGGGGCGTTGCCTACCACCTTCTGGATCGTCACGTAGCGGGTGTTCAGCCGCCCTTGGCTGGCCGTCAGGTCGCGGCGCGCCTGCAGGAAGCTGCGCTGGCTGTCGAGCACCGTGATGAAGTCGGCCGTCCCGCCGTCGTAGCGCGCCTGGGCCAGTTGATAGGCGTCTGCCGCACTGCGCACCCGGGCTTGCAATTGCTGCGCTTGCTGCTGCTCCGCGTTGTAGGCGCTAAGCGCGTCATCGATCTCCTGCCACGCCTGTAGTACCGTCTGTTGGTAGCTCACGGCCGCTTCCTGCTGCTCCAGCTCGCGCAGTTGCACCACGCTCCTGCGCCGGCCACCGTCGAACAAAGGCAGGTTCAGGCTGGGCCCGACCGACCAGGCGCGGCTGCCCCAGTCGGAGAACTCGCCACTCAGGTAGGACTCGTAACCAAAGCGCGCGCCAAGCCGGATGCTGGGGTACAGGTCCGCCCGCGCCACGCCGATGCTCGCGGTCGCCCGATGCAGCCGGGCTTCGGCGGCTCGGATGTCGGGTCGGCGCAGCGCCGCTTCCGAAGGCAAACCCAGCGCGAGATCGGGAAGCGCCGTCGTGCCGTCGCTGGCAGGGGGCGCTGCCAGCGTCTCGCGCAGCGCGCCGGGGCGCTCGCCCAGCAACAACGCGATCTGGTTGGCGCTCGCGCCTTCCTGGGCCAGCAGGCCGGGCAACTGCGCCTTGATGGCCGCAAGCTCCGCGCGTTGCTGCTCCAGGTTCAGGTGGTCGATGACGCCGCCATCCACCCGGGCCTGCAGGATGCCCAACCGATCCTCCAACGCCGTGATGTCCTCGCGCGCCAGGAGGATCTGGCGCTGCGTGGTGCGCAGTTCGAAGTAGTTGCGGGCCACATCGCTGACCAGTGTCAGCCGAGCAAGGTCCAGCAGTGCCGCCTGGCGGTCCACGTCGGCATCAGCGGCCTCGATGGAGCGCCGCACGCGCCCCCACAGGTCTACTTCCCATGATGCGTCGAAGCCGGCCTGATACAGCGTGAACGGCTCGCTCAACACATTCACCAGGCTCTCGCGATCGCCGCCGATCGCGTCGATCATGCGGGTGCCGGCACCGTACTCGCTCTGGCGCTGGCGATTGGCGCTCCCGCTGACACCTACCTCCGGCCCGCGCTGGGCGGCCGTCGTGCTGCGCTGGACGCGGGCCTGCGCAAAGTGCAGCGCGGCGGTCTGCAGGTCCGGGCTGGAAACCAAGGCCCGCTGCGTCAGGTTGTCCAGCACCGGATCGTTGAAGGCCTGCCACCAGTGCGGGGGCAGGGGCTGGTCGGCAGCGCCCAACGCGCGCAGGGAATCCTCGGCGCTGCGCCAGCTCGTCCAATCGTCCGGGGCCACGGGCGTCGGTTTCACGAAATCCGGCCCGACCGCGCAGCCGGCCAATGCCGCTGCCAGGGCCACCGCCAATGCGCAGTTCGCCAGGCCGCGGCGTGTTGGATGAGGAATGTGGCGCTGCAAATCGAACATACGGGTACCCGTGATCAAGAGAGACGGTTGCGGAACAGCCACGCCGCCAGCGGCAGCGTGATGGCGGCCAGCACGAGCAAGGGGATGAACTCCAGCGCCACGTCGCCGAAGCCCGCGCCTTCGAGATAGACGCGGCGCACGATGCTCATGCCGAACCGCAGCGGATTGACATAGGTGGCAAGCTGCAGCACTTGCGGCATGTTGCGCACCGGCGTGAGCAGGCCGGACAGCAGCATCAGCGGCATGATCAGCAAGAACGTGTAGAGCATCGCCTGCTGCATGGTCAGCGACAGGGCGGAGATCGACAGTCCGACCCCGACCGCCGCGATGGTGAAGGTGATGAGCCCGAGGTACAGCAGCCACACCGACCCGTTCATCGGGATCTCGAACCAGAACCGGATGATCAGGAAGATGACGGTGGACTGGATGAGCCCGACCAGGATCGCCGGGAGCGCCTTGCCGATCAGGATCTGCATCGGCGTGAGCGGCGTGACCAGCAACTGGTCGAACGTGCCTTGCTCGCGCTCGCGGGCCACCGACAGCGCCGATAGCAGCAGGGTCTGCATCATGCTCAATGCCGCGATCAGCGCCGGCATGAGGTTCCAGCGCGATTCCAGGTTGGGGTTGTACCAGGCGCGCCGCTCGATCGTGACGCCTTGTGCGCCGCTTCCGAGCGAGGCGTTGTAGTCGGCCACGATGGAGCCGACGTAGCCGGCGGCCGAGCCCGCGGTCGACGAATTGCGCCCGTCCAGGATGATCTGCAGAGGTGCCCGCTGTCCGGCCGCCAGGCGCGTATGGAAGTCCGAAGGAATGCTGACCACCATCAGCGCCTTGCCGGCGTCGACCTGGCCGGCGATCTGCTCGGGCGAGGTCAGCGTGGCCTCGCGTTCGAACACGCCGGTGCCGTCCAGCCGCGACAGCAGTTCGACCGACGCCGCGCTGCGGCTCTGGTCCAGCACGGCATACGGAACGTACTTGAGGTCGTAAGTCGCGCCGTAGCCGAACAGCAGGGCCTGCAGCAGCGCGGGCAGGAACAGGATGGCCCGGCTGGAGGGCTCCTTGACCAGCGCCAGGATCTCTTTTTTGACCAGGGCGCCGATCTGCGCGAGGGTGGCAATAAAGGACGTCATGGCGGTCAATCCAATGTCTTGCGCAGCGTGCGCCGCGTCGCGTAGGTCAGCACCACGGCGTATGCCGAGAGGATCAGCAGGCTGCGCACGATGGTGGGCCAGTGGTCGCCCGCTAGGAACAGCGTCTTGATCAGGCCCATGAAATGCGTGGCCGGCAACAACTGGCTGATCACCTGGATCACCACCGGCACGTTGCGCAGGTCGAACACGAAGCCCGACAGCATCATGGCGGGCATGAAGCTGGTCAGCAGCGCCATCTGGCTGGCCTGGAACTGGTTGCGCGTCTTGCCCGAGATGAACAGCCCCAGCAGCAGCGACACGGCGAGATACAGCATCGACGCCAGGACGATGATCCACAGCGAGCCGCGCATCGGCACCTCGAACAGGAACCGGGCGGCCAGCAGGCACAGCGTCAGGTCGATCGCGCCGATCGCCAGATAGGGCGTGAGCTTGGCGAGCACGAGTTCGGTCGGACGCACCGGCGTGACGAACAGCGATTCCAGCGTGCCGCGCTCCCACTCCCGGGCGATCAGCAGCGAAGTCAGGAAAGCCCCCACCAGCGTGAGCACGAGCACGATGAGGCCGGGGACCAGGTACCAGGAGCTGTTGTTGGCCTCGTTGAACCAGGTGCGCTGCACCACCTCAACGCTCGCGCCCGCTGGGGCCTTGCCGCCTGCGCGGTCTCCCTGGCGCTGCGCCCAGACGCCGATTGCACCGCTCACGTAGCCCTCGACAGCCGACGCGGTGGTCGACTCCACGCCGTTGAGCACGATCTGGATTGTCGCGTCGCCGGTCGCCAGGCGACGCGAGAAGTCCATCGGAATGCGCACGATCGCGTCGATCTCGCCGGCCCGCATGCGGGCTTCGGCCTGCGTCATGCTGGTGGTCAACGTCGGAGACAGGTAGGCGGAGCCTTGCAGGCCTGCGACGACCTCGCGTGCGGTGGGTGAGCTGTCTTCGAGCACCACCGCGATCGGCGCATTCTTCACGTCGAACGACAAGCCGTAGCCGAACAGCAGGATCAGTGCGACCGGAAGCAGCAGGCCGACGGCCAGGTTGCTCTTGTCGCGCAGCATCTGGCGCACTTCCTTGCGCAGCAGTGCGGTGAACCGCCTTGCGAAGCCGGAGGTGGTCACTTGTCCCCTCCTTGCGCGTGCCTGCTTTGGGCGCGGCCCTGTTCGACGACGGCGATGAAGGCACTGTTCATGTCGCCACCCGCTTCGCCGCCGGCTTGCTCTCGCACCTCTTGCGGCGTGCCGAGTGCCAGCATCTTGCCGGCGTCCTGGATCGCGATGCGGTCGCAGTACTCCGCCTCTTCCATGAAGTGGGTCGTGATGATGACGGTGACGCCCGACTGGGCGAGCGAGGTGATGGTGCGCCAGAACGAGCGGCGCGCCAGCGGATCGATGCCGCTGGTCGGCTCGTCCAGGAACAGGATCTCCGGCTCGTGCAGCAGGCCGGCCGCCATCGCCAGGCGCTGCTTGTAGCCACCCGGCAGTACCCCGCTCACGGCAGCGGCGTCCAACCCGAACTGTTCGATGGTCGCGGCCACCCGATCACGCATGGCAGCACCGCGCAGTCCGTAGGCGCCAGCGAAGAACTCCAGGTTCTCGCGCACGGTCAGGTTGCCGTACAGCGCGAACTTCTGCGACACATAGCCGATCCGTGCGCGCGCCTGGGCGCGTGCCGTGCGCAGGTTCAGGCTGGCCACTTCCAGGTGGCCGCTGGTGGCCGGCAGCAGACCACAAAGCATGCGGAACGTGGTGGTTTTGCCCGCGCCGTTCGGGCCGAGCAGCCCGAAGATCTCCCCGCGCGCAACCTCGAAGGATGTGCTGGCGACCGCGGTGAAATCGCCAAATTTGCGCACCAGGTCGCGCACGACGATCACCGGCTTGTCGTCGCTGCGCGCCGGCGCGACCTGCGGCGACGGCGCGGGCGCCTCGGCAGGGGCCTCCTTGTCCGCACCCTCGGCCTGCTGCTGGCGCAGCATCATCATGAACGCGTCTTCCAGGTCCTCGCTGCGCGGCCGGTGATCCAGGTCGCCGAGCAACGCATCGACGGCATCCGCCTGCGCCTCGGGCTGGCGAATGAACCACACCTCGCCGGCCTTGGGCACGGCGTCAATGATCAGCGCATCCTCATCGATCAGCCGCGCCTGCAGATCGCGCGCGGGCGTACCGGGTCGCGGTGTGGCGACGAAGGTGAGGCCGCGTGCGCGGCTGCGCAGCGCGTGCGGCGCCCCTTCGGCCAGCAACCGGCCCTCGTGCATCACGAACACCTGCGCGCAGCGCTCGGCTTCATCCATGTAGGCCGTGCTGACGATCACGCTGAGGTTCTCGTCCTCGACCAACTGCTGCACAATCTTCCACAGGTCGCGGCGCGACAGCGGATCGACGCCCACGCTGGGCTCGTCCAGCAGCAGCAAGTCCGGCGAGCGCACCAGCGTGCAGGCAAGACCGAGTTTTTGTTTCATGCCGCCCGACAGCTTGCCGGCCGGCCGTTCGGTGAAACGGGCCATGTCCGTCATTTCCAGCATGCGCCCGAAGCGCTCGCGGCGCACCTCCTGGGGCACCCCGTGCAGGTCGGCATACAGGTCCAGGTTCTCCTGCACGCTCAGGTCCTCGTACAGGCCGAATCGCTGCGGCATGTAGCTGATGCGGTCCTGGACCGACTGCGGATCCTTGGCGACGTCGCAACCCAGTACCTGCAACGATCCACCGTCGGGCGTGAGCAGTCCCGCCATCATGCGCATGAGCGTGGTCTTGCCGGCACCGTCCGGGCCGACCAGGGCGGTCAACTCGCCCGCCCTTATCGTCATCGACACGTCGTTTACCGCGCGCAACGGGCCGCCGCCCGGCGCATCGAAGGTCTTGCACAGGCCCTGAGCGTGGACCGGTGGGTGAACCGTTGCATTGCCCTCGTTCATCGCGCAGTGCCAGCCACCGCCAGATGGACCGTTGCCGGCTGCCCCAGCCGCAGCACGTCCTGAGGGTCGTCGACCAGCACTCGCACCTCGTAGACCAGGCTGGTGCGCAGTTCTTCGGTCTGCACCGATTTGGGCGTGAACTCGGCCACCGAGGAGATGTAGCCGATCTTGCCGGGGATAGGCTCGCCGGGGCGCCCATCGGCGACCACCTGTGCCTCCATGCCCGGCTTGACGCGGACCAGGTCGGGCTCGCCCACATAGGCGCGCACCCATTTGGGCTGGGTCAGCGCCAAGGCCAACACCGGACGTTGCGGCGTCGCCATGTCGCCGGGCTCCAGCAGCCGCGACCGCACCACCGCATCCGCGGGCACCTTCAACTCGCCCTGCGCGATCTGATGCTGAAGGAGCGCCAACTGTGCCTGCGCCGCTTTGAGCTGCGCCTGGGCGCCCGCGACTTCCTCCGCCCGGGGACCCAGTTCGGTCAGACGCAAGGCTTCGCGCTGCTCGGCGACCTTGGCCTGGGCGACCTGGTGATTACTCCTGGCGCGATCCAGGTCCTGAGCGCTGACGCCGCGCCCTTGGGTGTTGGCTGCGATGCCTTGCAGACGCTTGAGATCCTGCTCGGCTTGGGACGCATCCGCCTGCGCCGCGGTGACCCGACTGCGGGCCTGTGCGATCTCCTGGGGACGCGAGCCGGTCCGCAGCCGCAGCAGGGTCTGCTGCTGAACCTCGATCTGCGCCTGCGCCTGCTCCGCCTGCAGGGCCAGCGTGCGCGTGTCCAGCAGGCCCACAACCGCACCGGCCTTCACCCGGTCGCCTTCTTCGGCTCGCACTTCCGCCACGCGGCCACTGCCATCGAAGGCCAGCGAGATCTGGCGGATGTCCACATTGCCGTGCAGCACCAGCCCATCGTCACCGTCGCGCTGACTGAAGTGCCACGCAGCCCACGCCACGAGACCAACAGTGACGGCAGCGGCAAGGAGGATAAAAGGTTTCTTCATGTCAAAGGTCTCAGGAATCAGGATCGGACGGCAGAAGACTGCGGCGGGAGCGCCTTCATTAATTTGATTTTAGTTTTAAATTGGGTGAGAATGCAATCCATATCTGCTCTAGAGAGTCAAGGGATGAACAAGCCCGCACGCGGTCTTCGCTCGGATGGCGAAGCGACACGAGCCCGAATCCTGGAGGCCACAGGCGAACTATTCGCCACGACGGGCTACGCCGAAACCACCAACAAGGCCATCGCCGCCGAAGCGCGCGTGGATCTGGCCTCCATCAACTATCACTTCGGCAACCGCAGTGGTCTCTACCAGACCGTGCTGGCCGAGGCCCATCGGCGGCTGTTGGGAGTGAACGATCTGCGCGAACTGGTCGAGAGCGAGCTGGCGCCAACGTCGAAGCTGCGTTTTCTGATCGAGCAATTGGTCCAACGTGCGACCGAAGAGCCTCAAGCCTGGCACCTGCGAATCCTGGCCAGGGAAGTGCTGGCGCCGAGTTCACATCTGCAGGTGCTTTTTCAGAACGAAGCACTGCCGAAGATGGTGCTCGTCAAGCGCATGCTCAGTGAAATCACGAAGATCCCGGCTGAAGACCCCGCACTGACCAGGTGCCTGCTGAGTGTCGGCGCGCCTTGCCTGATGCTGCTGGTAGGTGGGCGCAGTTTTCCTGGACCTTTGCAGGAAGTGTTTCAGATGCCGCCAGCCACAGTTGTGGAACACCTTTTCCACTTCGCAATGGGGGGCATGCAGGCAATCGTCCAAGAATACGAGCAGGCGAAAAGCTGAGTCAGTCGTGAAGCTAACGCTAGGCTTAAACGGTAGTCCAACGAGGGATGACAGCGCAGGGAATTGGCATCTGCAACTAAAAAGGCGCTACAGATGGAGTTACGACACCTTCGATGCTTCGTTGCTTTGGCCGAGGAACTACACTTCACACGGGCTGCCGAGCGACTGCACATCGAGCAACCCCCCTTGTCCCGAGCGATTAAAGAACTGGAAGACGAGTTAGGAGTCGTTTTCTTCGACCGGGATAGACGGGGGACCCGCTTGACCCCAGCCGGTGCCGCCTTCCTGCAAGACATCCGTCGACTATTCATTATCCTCGAGCAGGCGCAAGACAACGCAAGGGCAATCGCGGCAGGTTTGCGAGGGAGTCTACGCATTGCTATATCTGACGGCGCTATTGATTCACGGCTGTCAGCTTTCCTAGCGCGTTGTCGCGCAGAGGAACCGGAGATCGAGATTCGCTTATGCGAAGTCCCCTTGGCCGAGCAGGTGCGAGGCCTGCGGGCCGGCGATTTTTCAATTGGCTTCGCACACGCTGCAGATGTCGGCGATGGCATCACTGCCCAAGCTATCTGGCACGACCCATTGGTAGTTGCCGTACCCGCCCGGCATGAGCTCCTCATCCACAAGGAGGTGCCGCTCGATGAACTCGGCAGCCATCCGCTCGTCTTGTGCGACCCACAGATATGTGAGGGCTACTGCCGAGAATTAGCACGGCTGCTTGGCCCTTTGGAAAATCGGCAGAACGTTGTCGAGCACGCAACCTCGTTAGACATGATGCTTACGCTGGTCGGCGCCGGTTATGGTGTCGGCTTCATGGCAGCCACCAAAATTCCGATTAGCCAACGACCGGACGTCGTGATTCGTCCCTTGGCCGTGGAGTCGGCGATCATCACAACTTATCTGCTTCGGCCCGACAGCGGCGATGTGCCGGCCTCACTGGAGCGGCTTATCGTTCGTCTACGCGAAGGTTTGGACGGATAGCTTCTCAGAAGTCAGCCTCAAACCTCGGCAGTAGGGGCCATATTGCGCTCCGTTGCAGCCATCAGTTTGGTGCCACTGATCCTGAGTGCCGCAGCAATCTTAAGTACCAAGCCTAAGGAGGGCAAATGCTCCCCCCGCTCGATCTTGCCCATGTGCGAACGCTCAATTCCGGCCAGTGCCGCCAGTTCCTCCTGAGCAACACCCTGATCCACACGAAACGCGCGTACGGCCTTCCCGAATGCCAGGGCTGGCTCGGCTTCATACCTGGTGGTGCCTGGGGGACGGCCTCGTTGAACAGTACGCTTCTGCATCAACAGAAGCGTCGAGCAGTCACGATAATTTAACCACGTTAAATTTAACTCACGGGTATCATACGGGGCTGTTTTCTTACTCAATTCTCTTCTTGGGGGCTCTTATGCACGACGCCACGCGTCGCCACCCCCGTCTCAGACTTGCCGTAGCACTGGGCGTACCCTCATCGCATCTTTCAGCGCTTCTCGCGCGACAACGCGCGGAAGAGCCAGACGTCGCCCTCTCGTTTTTTGAGGTTGCAGATGACGTTCTGCTTCAGGGACTTCGTGAAGGCCGCTACGACGCAGGGATGTCGCTTCAGGGGGCCAGCGACCCAGCCCTCAAGACGCAACCTTTGTGGGCCGAGAGCATGGCTGTCGCCGTGCCGCCGCGGTTGTATTCACAACTCGACAGGGCAAAGCTCACCATCGCCGATCTTCAGGACTACCCGATCTATCGCTGGCAGGCCGAGGATTGCCCTCTGCTGGACGAAAGACTGGCCTCCGTCATGCCACTGGACCAGGAGAACATCCTGCGGGTGACTTCATTCGAGATGCTGGCGCTATGGGTTGCAGCCGGCTACGGCGTCGGGGTATCCGCGCAATCGCGCATCGACCAAGGTCAGGGATGGGGGATCACCATGCGGCCGCTCTCTGACGGTCCCTATGAGATGGTGACGTATCTGCACCAGCCCCACGCGCAAGCCGACTCCATTTCGGAGCGGTTCGAGCGCAGAGCGCTGCAAATCACCGCGGCCGGCGCCACGTAACAGCGCCCCTATGGCCGGGGCCATTGACCCGACCATAGGATGATGATTGTGGGTCAGCCCCCCTCAAACACCACCGCGTTGTCCACCAGCTTACGGACGCTCTGCCGCACATCCTCGGGGATAGGCTGCAGGGCAACGGCCTCGGACTCCTCCTCATGGCGAGGATAGCCGCCCATAATGATCCGGATGATCACGGGCACATTGGTCGGCATAACCACATCAATGGCCGCGCGATCACCCAGGTCGGGGTGCGGCTGGGTCAGCATGCGGTATAGGTCCCACGAATCCGCGTGCGGGCACTGGTTCATGAGCGCCTGGGCCAGCCTGTGCTTGAGCGGCAGCAACTGCCAATCGGGAACCCGCTGCCCCCGGTTGCCCAGGCTGATGGACAGTAGCTTGCCCGCTTTCAACTCGCGGTTGATCTGGTCCTTGGACTTCCCGGCCAGCTTGCCGAACAGCGGGACCGGCAGATTGTTCGGCGACTCGTAGATGGCCAGCATTTCCGCGCGCTCGCGCTGGATGGCGGACACTTCCGGCTCCGGGGCATGCATAGGGGGTGGCGGCACCTGCGACAGTCGTCGGAACGTGCCTCCACCGTTGTTCGGGGTCACGACGATCGGTGTGGCCACTACTGGCGGCACACCAGGGATAGCGGGCTCGGCCACCGAGGGAACCGCGCCCACCGCTTCCTCCACTTCTGCCATCGCCGGCACCCCATCGATACGGATGGTCAGGTGCGCGCTCGCGGCTTCCAATTCGCCCTGTTCGAGCAAATCGAGGCGATCAGCCCAGTCCTGCATCATCCGGCGGCGCGGCTCCACGTACTTGGCGTGGTTGTAGGCCGAACTCACCTTGTTCGGATCTGAGTGCGAAAGCTGCGCGTCCACCCAAATCTTCGGGTACCCGATCTCGTTGAGTGCTGTCGAGATGGTGCCGCGGATACCGTGGCCGGTCAGGCGTCCTTCATACCCCATGAGCTGCACGGCCTTGTTGAGGGTGTTCTCGCTGATGCGCTTCTTGAGTTCGCTCCGATGCGACAGCAGGTATTTCTGCGCCGGCCGCATCACACCCAGGAGATAACGCACGATCTCGATGGCCTGCAGCGACAGAGGCACGATATAAGGTGGCACGTCCTGCGGCCGCTTGCCGGCCTTGCGCATTTCGTCCTGGAGCTGCTTAACGACCTGCGGCGGGATGATCCACAAGCCGCGGTCGAGATCGAATTGCTCAGGCTCGGCCAGCCGCAGCTCGCCCGTGCGCACCCCAGTCAGGAACAGCAGCCGGACGCCAAGCTGGGTCTGCCAGCCCCGGGGGTTGTAAAGCCGGAGCTTCTGAAGGAACTCGGGCAGCTCGGGTAGGTGCAGATAGGGGTTGTGGGCCACCGGGGGCTTGGGTTCGGCCACCACGTCCAGGTCCGCAGCCGGGTTGACTTCCAGCCCCTCGGCGATGACCAGGGCATAGCGGAACATCTGGTTGAACCAAGTGCGAACCTTCTCGGCGGTGGTGAACGCTTTGCGCTTCTCGATCGCCGCCACGACGCCCACGAGCTGGGGCCGGCGAATGTCGTAGATCGACATCTTCCCCAGGGTGGGCAGAACGTCCTTGTCGAAGATGCGCAGGATCTGCGAAAGCGTGCTTTGGCGGCCTTCCTTGAGTTCCTTGCGGCGATGCTCGACCCAGGCATCGAAGACATTCTTGAAGGTGTATTCGCCCGCCAGCTTGGCCGCGTGCCGGCGCTGGTCGCGTTCGATTTGGGGATCGATCCCCCTGGCGAGCAAGGCTTGAGCCTTATCCCGCTCGGCGCGAGCCTCGCGCAGGCTGAGGGCAGGATAGCCACCCAGGGACATGCGTTTCTGCTTGCCAAGCCAGTAGTATCGGAAGATCCACGACTTGCCGCCTGCGGCAGAGACCATCAGGCCCAAGCAGTCGTTGTCGGAGAGGGTGTAGCGCTTGCCGGTGGTCCGTGCCTGCCGGGCTGTCAGATCAGAGAGTGCCATTTCGAGGCTCCTAAGTTATGACTTAGGCCCTATGCTCGCCATGGTTCCCGCTCAGCCCCAGCAACTATCCGGTAACCGTCCCACCCGTATTCTTGTGCCTCAATTGGTCACTCAAAAATGGTAGCTGTGGGTGGATTTCCGTGGCGCTCGCTGGAATGAAAAAAGGGGCCGAAGCCCCTATTTTCAATGACTTACAGACGTCAGTAGAACTCTGTAGATCATAATTTGGAGCGGGAAACGAGACTCGAACTCGCGACCCCGACCTTGGCAAGGTCGTGCTCTACCAACTGAGCTATTCCCGCGTCTTGGTGGTGTGCATTCTATAGAATCCAGAACCCCCGTCAACCCCTTGATTCAAAAAAGTTTTATTTCTTTTCAACGGTGGTGCGCAGGTGAGGCCAGGCGGCGCGCAAATACTGGAGCATCGACCACAGCGTCAGGCCGGCGGCGATCAGCAGCAAGGCGTAGCCGAGCAGGACCCAGAACGAGAAGTCCGACGGGTTGGCAAGCAGGATCACCAGCGCGAGCATCTGCGCGGCGGTTTTCCATTTGCCCATGTTGGACACGGCCACGTGGGCGCGGGCGCCGATTTCGGCCATCCATTCGCGCAGGGCCGAGACGACGATCTCACGGCCGATGATCACGGCAGCCGGCAGGGTCAGCCACAGGTTGCCGTGTTCTTGTACCAACAACACCAGAGCGACAGCCACCATCAGTTTGTCGGCCACCGGGTCGAGGAACGCGCCAAACGGCGTGCTCTGTTCCAGGCGGCGCGCCAGGTAGCCGTCAAGCCAGTCGGTGGCAGCCGCAAAGGCGAATACCGAACTTGAGGCCGCGTAGCTCCATTCGTAGGGCAAATAGAACAACAGAATAAAAATCGGAATGAGCAGGACGCGTAGAACGGTGATCAGATTAGGGATATTCATCGGCACAACTGGCTACAAGGTGGAAAGGCATTCTATTCGCTGTGCAGGTTTGCATAAATCAACTCAGCGAGCTTTTTACTGATACCGGGTGCTTTGGCTATTTCGTCAATGCTGGCACGGGATAGCTCCTGCAAGCCACCAAAATGTTTGAGCAAGTCGCGGCGTCGTGTCGGGCCTACCCCTGCAACCCCTTCCAGGGTTGAGGTTCGCCGGGTTTTGCCACGGCGGGCGCGGTGCCCGGTAATGGCGAAACGGTGCGCTTCGTCGCGAATCTGCTGGATCAGGTGCAGCGCAGGTGAGTCCCCCTTCAAAGTGAACTCATGGGCGGCATCATTCAAGTACAACGTCTCGAAACCGGCCTTGCGCGTAGCGCCCTTGGCCACGCCGAGCAGAATCAGGTCGGGCACCGCCAGCTCGTTGAGCACGTCACGGGCCATGGACAACTGGCCCTTGCCGCCGTCCACCAGCAGGATATCGGGCAGCTTGCCCTCGCCGTCCTTGAGCTTGCTGAAACGCCGCGTAAGGGCCTGGTGCATGGCGGCATAGTCATCGCCGGCGGTCACGCCTTCAATGTTGTAGCGCCGGTAGTCGGACTTGATCGGCCCTTCCGGCCCGAATACCACACAGGAGGCCACTGTCGCCTCGCCGCTGGAGTGGCTGATGTCGTAGCACTCCAGGCGCTGGGGCGGCTCGTCCAGGTTGAGGACTTCGGCCAATGCGTCGAAACGCGCGGCGACGTGCTGTCGATTGGCCAGGCGTGCGCCCAGCGCCTGTTCGGCGTTGGTCACGGCCAATTGCTGCCAGCGTGCGCGGGTGCCGCGTACACGATGGCTGATGTCCAGTTCGCGGCCGCGCAGCTCGTGGATCGCCTCGATCAAGGTCGGGAAGTCTTCATGCACCACGTTGACAATCAGCTCGGACGGCAAATCGCGCTCGGGGCTGCTGACGTAGTACTGGCCCAGGAAGGCGGCCATGACTTCGGCGACCTCCTCGTCGATACCGGTCTGCGGGAAAAAGTTCTTGCTGCCCAGCACCCGCCCGCCCCGCACGCTGATCAGGTGCACACAGGCGCCGCCCGGGTTGACGAAGGCTGCGATCACATCGACATCGCCGGTGCCGCCTTCCATGCTTTGCTGGTCCTGGACGCGGCGCAGCAGGGAAATCTGGTCACGCAGCTCGGCAGCGCGCTCGAAATCCAGGGTACTGGCGGCCTGCTCCATGGCGCCGGAGAGTTCATCGGTCAGTGCATTGCTGCGCCCTTCGAGGAACATCACCGAATGGCGCACATCCTCGGCGTACTCCGCAGGCTCGACCAGCCCCACACACGGGGCCTTGCAGCGCTTGATCTGGTACTGCAGGCAAGGCCGGGTGCGGTTCTTGTAGAAGCTGTCTTCGCACTGGCGCACAAAGAAGGTCTTTTGCAGCAGGCTCAAACTCTCGCGGATCGCGCCCGCGCTGGGGTACGGACCGAAATACTTGCCCTTCTGCTTCTTCGCGCCCCGGTGAATGCTCAGGCGCGGAAAGTTGCCGTCGGATAAAAATACGTACGGGTAGGATTTATCGTCGCGCAGCAGGATGTTGTAGGGCGGCCGCCATTCCTTGATCAGCGTCTGCTCAAGCAGCAGCGCCTCGGTCTCGTTGGCGGTGATGGTGGTTTCGACCTGGGCGATACGCGCCACCAGCGCGGCGGTCTTGGGCGCCAGGCCGGTCTTGCGAAAGTAGCTCGCCAGGCGGTTTTTCAGGTTCTTGGCTTTGCCGACATACAGCAGCCGTGCCTCGCTGTCGAACATGCGGTACACGCCAGGGCGGCCACTGCAGGTTGAGAGAAAGGCACTTGGATCAAACGGTGTGCTCATGTCAGGCGCTGGCGTCCACCATGCCGTGGCGCACCGCGAGCAGGGTCAATTCAACATCACTGCTGATGGCGAGCTTCTCGAAAATGCGATAGCGGTAGGTGTTGACGGTCTTGGGTGACAGGCACAGCTTGTCGGAGATGGTCTGCACCTTCTGGCACCCGACAATCATCAAGGCAATCTGGATTTCCCGCTCCGACAGTGCGTCGAAGGGCGAGTCGCTGGTGGGCTGGAAGGATTTGATGGCCAATTGCTGGGCAATCTGCGGGCTGATGTACCGCTGGCCGGCAAATACCAGGCGAATGGCCTGGACCATCTCGGCCAGGCCCGCGCCCTTGGTCAGGTAGCCCGCCGCCCCTGCCTGCAACAGGCGGGTGGGAAACGGGTCTTCCTCGCACACGGTGACCACCACGACCTTGATGTCGGGGTGGCTGCGCAACAACTTGGTCGTGGCGCCCAGACCGCCGATCCCGGGCATCTTGACGTCCATCAACACCACATCGGGTTTCAACTCCCGGGCCTTGATCAGGGACTCCTCACCCGATTCGGCCTGGCCGACTACTTGCAGGCCATCGATGTCAGCCAGCATTCGTGTAATGCCTGTACGAACGAGATCATGGTCATCGACTACTAGCACCCTAATCAAGCAGACACCTCGCGATATGGTCTTATAGGTTGCTGAACACCTTAGCAAAAAACCAAGGCGCAGACCTAGTTGCAAGTGTCATATATATAGAGTTTCAACGCGCTGCGCCCGCCCGTCGAAGCACGAACCGCGCTGTTTATCGGCTTAAAGGTCAGGAATCCTGGGGTTGCGGCTTGGGTTTTCCGTTGCGTATGGATGAATGCTCGGCCAGCGTGGTGGTCAAGCGGCGGATTGCATCCTGGTCTTCCTTGAACATCGCTCGATAATTGCCCAGCACTTTTTCTTCGATCTGGCTCAGGTTATCCAGTTGGATCGGCGTGGGGCTGCCGGTCAACACGTACAGGATATCCACACCTCTTTGCGCCACGCGGGAAAGGTAGTCAGCCTTGGGCGCCCGACCGCCGTTTTCATATTTGCCTTGCGCGTTGGCTTCAACGCCTCCTATTTCACCAAACACTTTTTGCGACAGCCCTAGCCGCTCTCTTTCTTGCCTTAAACGCGAACCGATTCCACTCATTTGGATGTATGATCCTAAATTGGCACACCCCAAGAGGTGACACACTCATCTCTTCGTTAAACAAACTTGAACGGTTTTGAACTATGCCCGCAATCCGCACTGCTGCACAAGCCAAGGCTTGGCTTGAACACCAAGGAAAGTCAGTTCAAGCGTTCGCCCGGGAACACGGCGTGGACCCGGCAACCACTTATCAAGTGCTCGCTGGGCGCAAAAAGGGACGGCGTGGAGAGGCCCATAAGGTAGCGGTCCTTCTGGGCATGAAAGAGGGCATCATCCTGGCCGAGAATGAGCCCCTGAGACAGGAGCTGGACGTACTGTCCTGACCCAGTATGCGCTTATTGAAGCGTTGTGCCTGTTTTGCCCGAATGAGTGTGCTATTCGCCCGCCAGCGTTGACCGACAGTCGAGTTCCATACGCCAGAAGCAGTCCTCTTCCCCCACGATGCTCAGGCCTCGGCGCTGATACAACCTTCTCGCCGGATTGGTCTTGAACACCGTCAAGCGTAGTAGCCCCAGGCCGTGCGTGCGCGCTTTCAGCGCCATCTGCTCCAGCACCCAACTGCCCGCGCCCTGCTTGCGACAACACTCGAGCATGTGCAACTCGCGGATATACAGGGCCTTGCTGTCCCGACTGAGGCTGACAAACCCCATCACCGCGTCATCGCGGCAGATCAGCCAGTTCTCACGCCCGGCCCAGGCGACGTCGAAGCCATCGTTGGACCACAGCAAGCCGTACTGCAGGTAGTAGCGGCTCATGGCTTCGTGGGTCAGGGTGCGGGCAAAGGGCAAGTCGTTGGCCGTCGCGGCCCGTAGATGAAAGCTCATTTACACTGCTACCACTCGGCCAGCCCAACGCCCACCTTCGCCCTCGGCGATCACCAATGCCTCGCCCACCCCTGGGGCGGCGGCAATCAAGCGGCCATCCGGCGCCCAGATCGCGCTGCGACCCGCGCAGGCCCAACCACCCGATGGGCCACCATGGTTGGCCATCAGTACCAGCAGGCCATGCTCGGCGGCATAGCCTTGGAGCAAAGCGCTGTCCGCCGCATAGCCGCCTTCGCTGATCAACACACCCGCCGCATACACGGTGGCACCCGCTTCAGCCGCGCGACGAGGATGGCTGGCGTGGGAAAAGTCCGCACACACCGCCAACGCAATACGCTCATCTCCCCGCTCGAGGGCCGCGCCCCCCTGCCCGGCGACAAACGCCAACGCTTCGCCGGGGTGCAAATGCTGCTTGGTGTAGACGCCGAGGGAACCGTCCGCGCCCAGCACCAGCGCACCGATCAATACGCCCTCTTGCGACGCCAGCCGGACCGGCATGCCGACCACCGCGGTCAAGCGCAGCTCGCGTGCCATCTCGCGCAGCGGCGCCAATACGGCAGCCTCGGGCTCTATGGCCAACTCAGCCGCCAGAAACGGCTCGTATCCGGTCAGCGACAGCTCCGGAAAGACCAGCACTTGCACGCCGTTGTCGGCCGCCGCGCGCATGAACGCCAGGTGCCGGTGGATGTTGGCCGGCACGTCGCCCGCGATGGAAACAGTTTGAGCAGCAGCAAGGGTCAAGGCGGTCATGGTCGCGTCCAAGCAATCATTAACAAGGTGTGTCCAGCATATCGGCAGTCCCTCATAGCCGTAAGTACCCCGCGGCAATAGAAATTACTGATTGAATCCACCGGTGTGCCTCTAGTAAGCTCGCTCCATCATTTGGAGACATACCATGTTGCAACTCACCCACCCTCAGGTTTGCCCTGCTGCCAGCGCCCAGCGCTCGGTGTCGGCTACCCGTGTGAACGGTTCGAGCGCACTGGTCAGCTTTTATTTTGGGTATTGGTTTAGCCACTGGCGCGCCTGATACCTGAAATCGGCGCCCACTACTCAAGGGGTCGCCTACCAGAGAAATCTAACCCCCGGTCGGCTCCCCGACCGGGGGTTTTGTTTTTTCAGGCCCTGAATATTTTGTTGCACACCGGACATTTAAAAGGAATCAAGACATGAACTACGCCACCTATTACCGCTACGACACCTCCACCGCCTGGCGATTTAGCAAGCTCCGCTCGGGACAGCCTGCCGCCTCCGATCGGTCACCTATCGGTGGCAAGCCAACACACGTAGCCGATACGGCCAATTGTCGAACACCCCAGTAGGGCCAAGCGCGCGGGAACAGCCCGCCGCTTGCCCAGGAAGCCTTGAATATGAACTCTGCCACCGCCGCTCTGCCCGTTTCGAACCTGACCAGCGCCAACGAAGCCCTGACCCAGCGCCTGCCCAGCTCGCTTGAGCTCAAGCACCAGTTGCCCCTCAGTCCGTTCCTCAATGAACAGATTCACGCCCATCGCCAAGCCGTGCGCGCCATCCTCGAAGGCCAGGACTCGCGCTTGCTGGTGATTGTCGGCCCGTGCTCGATCCACGACCCGGAATCGGCCATGGAGTACGCACGCAATCTGAAGAAGCTGGCCCTTGAAGTCAGCGACCAGATGCTGCTGGTGATCCGCGCCTACGTCGAAAAACCGCGCACCACCATCGGCTGGAAAGGCCTGGCCTACGACCCGCACCTGAATGGCAGCGATGACATGGCCGCCGGCCTCACGCTGTCGCGCGAGCTGATGCGCGAAATGCTGCGCCTGGGCCTGCCGGTCGCCACCGAGCTGCTGCAACCGATGGCCGCCGGCTACTTCGATGACCTGCTCAGCTGGGTCGCGATTGGTGCGCGTACCACCGAATCGCAGATCCACCGCGAAATGGCCAGCGGCCTGGGCATGCCCGTGGGCTTCAAGAACGGCACCGACGGCGGCGTTGCGATTGCCTGCGACGCGATGCGCTCGGCCGCACACCCGCACCGCCACTTCGGCGTCGACAGCCAGGGCCATCCGGCGATCATCCAGACCCCAGGCAACCCCGACACCCACCTGGTGCTGCGCGGCGGCCACCGCGGACCGAACTACGACGCGCAGAGCGTGGCGCAGGTCAAGCACGACCTCGCCAAGTCCAAGGTGGCGGCGCGGATCATGGTCGATTGCAGCCATGCCAACAGCGGCAAGGACCCGTTGCGCCAACCGGCGGTGTTCAACGAGGTGCTGGAGCAGCGCTTGCAGGGCGACACGTCGCTGGTCGGCATGATGATCGAAAGCCACCTGTTCGAAGGCTGCCAGCCGCTGAGTGCATCGATGAAATACGGCGTGTCGGTGACCGATGGCTGCCTGGGCTGGGACGGTACCGAACAACTGCTGCGCAGCGCGGCGCAGCGTCTGCGCGAACAACGCAATAGCACTGACTGATGCAGCTCAAAACGTAGGAGCGGGCTTGCCTGCGATAGCGGTGTGTCAGGCTACAGATCTGTAGCGGATGTACCGCAACCGCAGGCAAGCCCGCTGCCACATTCG